>JABDCJ010000067.1 GCA_013288145.1 Nitrososphaerota archaeon
GATCTTTTCCTGCACGTGCTGGAACTCGTTTATTCCAATGGTGTCACTGATCAAAGTAACAACTCCTAGAATAAATTCGGTCTTTGCAATGTTTTTGATCATTACCTGATGCGCCATGTGGACGATTCCTCCGCTCACCTCCTGCAGAGTGTTTACCGTTTCGACGTCCTCGAGGAAAAAGACCCTGTCCCACGGGACCAAAACATCATCGAATATGACTACCGCATCCTGCTCGTCAAACCTCGAAGCAAGCGGATGGTCAAATTGTGAGTTTTCAGAAAATGATTCGCGGCAAATAAATTTCAGACCTTTCGCGCTGGTGGGTATCCCGAAACCAAACGAGTATGGCATGTCGTCTGCAGTACCCCGGATAACGGTCGAGGGGAACACCATGATCTCGTCAGCTAAAGGCAGGGTCGCAAGCATCCTCGCACCTCGGATGAGAACGCCCTCGTCGTTTTTATCGACAACCCGAGCAGCAAGATAAGGATCAGACTGCTTGCTAGGTCCGACGCTTCGATTTGCCTGTGGATGGATCAGTGTGTGCGTGAGCAATAGGTCGTTCTCCCGGATGTATTCGTAATATCCTTGAACGTTTGATGCAAAGCGAGGATCTTTCTTGCCGAAGAATTTCGAAGCAGAAGCAAGAGCCATAAGATCGCTATTGAGATAATCCGGAGTCCTTCCGAGCATACCGCCGGAATAATCTGCCCAGGTCTTCATCATCGCGTGACGCTTTTCGATATCCTCGAGTCGGAGAGGTTGAAGAAAACTCATTCCCACTCCATCTCCAGAGGTCGGAGACGTGAAGGTCATGCGCTCGATGAGCTCAGGATCGTGCTGCATGTCGTATAGATGGGAGATGGATCTCGCAACTGCCCTAAACTTCGGGTGCTTGCTGACGTCCCTTGTAATCTTCTCCCCCTCGATCCAAATTTCCCTGGGAGTTGAGTTGAGTCTTGATAGGTACTCTTTTCCGGTTCTTGCTCCCAACTCAATTTCACTCCCGAAACGTTAAGAGAATCTCATTTTTCTGCAACTACTGTGTTGACCAGCTTGCCAAGGTTTTCGATCTCGACTTCGACTCTGTCTCCTGGATGGATCGGAGAAATTCCTTTCGGCGTGCCTGTTAAGATCATGTCCTCTGGCATTAGGGTCATGAATTCTGAAATATACTCTATCAGTTTGGGGACGTTATGTACCAGGTCTGCCGTAATTCCCTCCTGCCTGACTTCTCCGTTAATTAGTGTCCTGATTTTGAGATTTGAAATGTCACCTGCTTCATCCGGTGTAACCAGTAATGGACCCGCAGGGCAGAATGTATCAAATCCCTTTGCCTTAACTGGTGGACGAAATATATTCGTAATAAAGTCTCTCGCGGTAACATCGTTAGCAATCGTATAACCCTTCACGTAGTCCAGTGCATCATTGATCCGCACCCGTCTTGCTGGCTTTCCGATAACGACGCAAAGTTCGCCTTCGTAATGCACGTACTTTGCATTTTTAGGATAGACGATTTCCTCATTGTTTCCGATAAGTGAACTAAGCGGTTTTAGAAAAAGTACAGGGTCCTCTGAAACGTTCAATCCGAGTTCGTTTGCATGATCAAGGTAGTTCAAGACAAGTCCGACTATCTTGCTGGGCTTGGAGGGAGATAACCAAGTTATTTCTTCTGCGGAGTACATCTTGCCCGTACTATCTTCCAGTCGTCCATTTACTTCGGTGCCTTCCAAGTATGTTCCATGGTGAAGGAATCTTGCGAACCGCATTCTTTTCGGACTATCGCCCGAAAATACGGGGGCTCCTTTTCAAATTATTCGAAGAATTGTTTGCACAGGCGGACTGCTGGCCCGCTCAGGCGATTCTTAGTTGAATTCCTTTCTCTCGAAAAGCAATAGTCCCAAGATTGAAGTTACGACAAAGTAGCCAAGCATTATCATGAGTCCCTCTGGAATCGTCGCAATGTATTGAACGAGACCAGCACCTCCTCCACCACCGCCAGGACCAAACGTCAGTGATGTCTGATGGGGCGGATACGGAACAGTAAATACGTTTGAGACGATGCCGGACCCGTAGCTTAAGCTGAACCAAGGCTCAACGTGAGCGAGATTTGTTACGAGCGTATCAATGATACTGAACCCAAAGAGCAGAAGTATGATTGTAACCAGAATCGAATATGAGCTGCTTTTGAATAGGGAGCTAAATAGAAACGTAAAACCTAGACCGGCAATCAAGTAGACCAAAGTGAAAACGAGAGCCTCTCCGTATTGGGATGGAATGTTCGTTCCAAGATAATATAGTCCGTTGACAACCGTTACCGCAGTATAGACACCCATTATTATCAGTGATGCGAGAAATGCTGCGATCCATTTTCCGATATAAATGGATGATCGTCGGATCGGGTTACCCACGAGAAAGTATCCCGTCTTGTTTTGAAACTCACCAGATATTGCGTCGCCGCCGAAAAATACAGAACAGAAAACAACTATCAGGGTCGGTGCGAAGGAATACCACCCAGCATAAAAGCCCAATGCATTAAGCGGTGAACCAGCCAGAGAACTCGCTCCATAGTAAGCGATCGCGACAGTCAATGCTAGAGCAATAATCAGTGTAATCGCCAGGAGGATTAAGAAACGGCGAGATCTGAAATAGTTTAGAATTTCATACTTTGCAATTATTCCGACCTGCCCGATGCTCGTCGGAAGCTTATTTCCCTCTAGAGAAGCTGCTGGAGGAATACTTTCTTTTTGCTGTTGCATCGAATTCTGACTCAAAATTATTTTCCACCCAAACTATAACGTATCTTTGATCAAGTTAAGGTAAGTATCTTCGAGTGCCGAACCGGACGCCCTAAAACTAATTATTCCGATTCGCATTGAGACAAGATCTTCAAGCAACCTTTCTTGAACTTCCATCCCCCCTGCAAATTTCAATTTGAGGTTCCTGGAATCCATCTTCTCAACCGAGATTACTCCTTGCGCCTTCGAAACAATCCCGGTAATTCTATCGTCAATTGGTTTGCTAAAACCGGCTTCAATAATGGTGGAACTACCGTCACCTGAAAATCTGGAAATTACATTGGAAAGAGTGTCGTAGACCAGAAGCTTGCCGTGATCTATCATTGCGACTTCGTCGCACACGTCCGACACCTCGGGCAGAAGATGCGAACTCATGAAAATGAGCCGATTTCTCTTTTTGAGCGATTTGACAATGTCCCTGACCTCGGCCATCCCTCTTGGATCGAGTCCCGTTGTCGGCTCGTCTAGAATGATAAGATCTGGCTCCGAAAGCAAAGCGGATGCGATATTGATCCTCTGCTTCATTCCCTTCGAAAACTTGCCGACTTTTTTGTCCTTCCACTCCTCCATCTTTACTTCAGCTAGTGCATTATCAATCCTCTTAGATCGCTCCGCTCGAGGAATGCCTCTGATCTCAGCAATGAACGATAGAGCTTCTTTTGGCGTGAACGAGGGATAAATTTCGGGACTCTCGATTAAAGTTCCGCAATGTTCTAGTGCCGCCCTCTTGTTTTCGTGAACGGTTATGTCGTTTATCATCGCCTTTCCTTTCGTGGCTCTGATCATATCGGTGAAAATCTTCAGTGTCGTTGTCTTGCCTGCACCGTTGGGTCCAAGAAAGCCAACGCATTTCGCTCCCTCAATTTTCAAGTTGAGATCAGAGAGTGCAGTAAAACTACCGTAGTTCTTGCTAAGATTTTGAGCTTCCAAGGATGGCAACTAAATTTTCATTTCCAGCTCACCCGAAAATTCCAAGAAGGAAATCTAAAACGATGCGAGCTGTCCTAATCTTAAAATCGAATGCATATAACCATGTACGCTTCACTATTACAGTTCTCAAATCGCTTATGCTATATCGCTCTCAATAGTAATACGACCATCTATGATGTGAGAGCTTAAGGAGATTCGAAAATAGTCTTTATCCTAGTGCCAGCCTGAGAGCTTCATAGCGGCCACTACTTTATTGACGGCGAGAACTAACGCTGCGCGCCTAAGATCAATGTTATCTTTCTCAGCGAGGGCCACAACCTCATTGAAAGAGTACACCATCTTGTGTTCCAGCCGCTCATTTACTTCCTCCAAGGGCCAGTGATCCCGATTCAAGTTCTGAACCCACTCAAAGTATGAGACGAGAACTCCGCCAGAGTTTGCGAGTATATCCGGAACGAGCCGTATTCCCTGCCTTGCCAAAATCTTGTCCGCCATGGGAGTCGTCGGTCCGTTAGCCGCTTCAATCACGATTTTCGCTTTGATCTTGTGAGCATTATTTTCAGTGATCTGATTTTCCAGAGCCGCCGGTATCAAAAGATCTGCTTCTGTTTCGAGTACGGCCTCGTTTGAGATCTGCTCGACGTCGGGCAGCATACTCACTGAGCCGAGTCTGTTTGAAGTCTCAAGCATCGAAGAGAAGCTTTCCTCAAAATATTTTCTCGGGATTTTCGGTCTGGCACCACCTACTACATCGCTGACTGCAACGATTTTTGCTCCCATTTCCATGAGAGATTTTACAGTGTTCGATCCGACGTTTCCAAAGCCCTGAACTGCGACTGTAACATCCTTCATCTCCCTGTGGAGGTACTTTTTCACTGCCTCACGAGTACAAATTGCAACTCCCCTTCCGGTTGCTGCGGCCCTGCCCTCAGACCCACCAATTTCTATAGGCTTTCCAGTTACAACAGCTGGTACATTGTGACCGTGTAGCCTTGAATATTCGTTCATCATCCACGCCATAGTTTGTGGATTTGTGTTGAGGTCAGGTGCGGGGATGTCAACTTCCGGTCCGATGTCCCGGTCAAGCGCTGAAACGTATTTTCTCGTTAATCTTTCAAGATCGTCATTACTGAGTTTTTTAGGATCGACCGTGACGCCGCCCTTTGCTCCACCGAATGGAATGTCGATTACGGCAGCCTTCCACGTCATCCACATTGCAAGTGCCTTTACTTCGCCGAGAGTAACGCTCGGATGGTATCTGATTCCTCCCTTGTAAGGCCCTCTTGCATTGTTGTGCTGGACCCTGTAACCGGTAAAGGTAACTGAGGTCCCATCGCCAAGCTTCAGGGGAAGTGCAACTATAACTTCTCTCCTGGGGCTCTTCAGCATCTCGTAATATTCGGGTTCTATTGAAATAACGTCAGTGATGGAGGCGAGTTGAGCGAGCGCATTATTGAAGGGGTTCTCGGCTTCCAAATGGTGGTCTCTGAAGCGGATTTAGTCGAATTTCACTATTTAAGGTAGGAAGAATCCTCCCTACGAATCTCGGGATTTGCAATTACGACGGAGCTTCCTAAGTTGGAATTCATTTCCAATGGAACGTCAAGTCTCTTTTGCTTCGACAGGATCCTTTGGTTTCTCCTGTTCCTCCGATTTCCTGCTCTTAGATTCGGTTCGCAATGCCCGCCTAGCTCGGAAAACCGGATTGCTCAACATGGAAGAGTAAAGTTCCGTCGCTCTCTGCCGTAGTATGCTCCTGGGATCGAGATTCTGGTTTATCTCCCTCATTATGTCCTGAAGCTCCTCGCGATCAGTTTCGAGCTGGGCGGCAAATTCCTCATCTGAGATTCCGCCATCAGCTCTAAGTTTCTTAAGGGACTCGATAGCAGAAGCTGATTTTGATAGCCTCGCGTTCAAGCTCTCGACACTAGCTCGTTGCTCCGCTGGGAACTTTCTCCTAATGTATCTGTACAGAAGTGCAGCCTGGACGCTGATCGAAAGGAAAGCCACGCCTAAAACTAGAGTCGTAAGTTGAGATTGATCAGCGGCAGAGATTGCAGTTGCAGGAATAGACACTGCCAGCGCAATTGAGAGAGCTCCGCGCATGCCTCCAAGCATGCTCACGTTTCTCCACTTTAGGGGGATTTTCTCACCTATTCTGTCCATGATTGTGAGAATAGGATATACCGAAGCTGCACGCGCTGCAGTGACGGCAAGATAAGCAAGGACTATGGAACCAATTGAAGAGGCGAGTACGAATATGTTGGTACTGAATCCGATGAAGAGGAATGCAATCGAGTTACCGAGAAATGCCGCAACCTGCCAGAAGAGATTAATCGTTTCCCTGGTCGAAGGTCCAAGCGTAGTTCTGATTGTAAAGTTTCCAAAGTACAGCCCAACGATAGCGACTGCGATCAGACCAGAGACTCCAATTGAGGAAGCTAACGCGTAAGAGCCATAGACCGCTGAGATCGTAAGAATAGTTTGAGTCAGTTTGTCAGAGAGCAGGCTCGCGAGAACCTCCGCTAGGAACGCAACAATTAGCCCGACTAGAGCTCCACCGGCAAATAGAATGGCAAAGTTCGATGCGGCGGAGACAAGCGAGACTTTGCCTATAGTACTAGAGGCAAGAATGATCGTGAAAACGCCAATGCCTGTTGCATCATTGAAGGCGGCCTCTGTATCCATGAGTGTAGCAAGCTTCGAGGGAACCTTTGCATTGCGAAAGACCTCAAGAACCGTTGCAACATCGGTCGGTGAGATGATCGCCGCAAACAAAAATGAGACAAGGAAAGGAAGGTTTGCGATTTTCCAGAGAATGAAACCAACTACAAGGGTTGATATGATCACCCCTATCGTCGCTAGAAGGATAGACGGTCTGATTACAGCCCTGAGATCTGTCGATTTTACGTGAATCATTGCCTCAAACAAAAGAGGCGGAACTACAAGTCCGACAAATAGTCCACCTTCTTGACCGCTGGATAATCCCACAAAAAAAGAGCTCATCTGAGAAATCACCTGCTGGAAAGTTCCCTGACCCAAAAAAAGAGAGTCCGGAAAGCGCGGAGAGAGTTATTCCTAGAATTACAAGTACCAGAGTGTACGGTACTCTAGCACGATGGGCTATTATGGAAGCAAGGAGCATTACCGCAAGAAAAGCGGCTACGAGTGCTTCGACTGAAAACAAGAAAATGCCCTTGAAAGAAGAAAAGAAAGAATCGGATTGAAAAAAATTCCGATGAAAAAACGAGTAGATTAGGTACTGATTAGGGCAATGAGCATCCGAATTTCCGGAGCTGAAATCCGGTTATTTTGGATTTATTTCAATGACTGCCGAGAGTTCAAACCAGTCTTCCAGCGCCTCTTTCGTTGCGGGGCCGTAATATTTCTCGTACAGAGCCCGCATTCCATCTTCTCTTTCAGCGCTTCCATTTATTGCGATCTTTGCCTGTCCCTGAATCACCTCGCCGCCGATCTTCATTCGCACGTTGCTATCTTTCAGCAGATTTCTTATCCAATCAGTATATTCTCCCTCATGGGAGAGGTAGATTTTCCCGTTAGAGTGCGCAAACCACAGCTCCACCTCATGATCTTTCCCGGACTTTCTCCCTTTCGTTGTGAGGTAGACGAATTTTTCATTTTTCAATTTCTCAGGGCTATTCAAGCTTAGACTACGGATAACTGGAAGTTCTTCGAAGTTAATAAAGTTCCGAGATACTATTGACAAGTGGGTTGGGTCAAAACGCGAACAGACGTAAGACCTAAAAGAAAAAAAGTTGAACTATTTGAATAGCCAAAACGAAAAGTTCACTATAGAATGTCATCTTTGGAAGAGACTAGGTAGAGGTTTTTGAGCATAAAGTCGGGCAATAAATCGAAGATTTTTGGTCTCATACATCAAAATCCCGGCATTCATTTGCGAGAAATACAGCGGGCTCTCGGCGTCTCGTTTAATTCGATAAGGTACAACACAGAGAAATTGACGCAATCTGGCGAGATTGATTGCGAGAAGGGGTCTGGCTATTCAAGGTTCTATCCACTCGGAATGTCTGATCGCGATAAGCAGCTCTATTCTTTCTCCAGAAACAAGACAACGTTCAAGATTTTGGTAGAGTTGTCCAATGAATTCCTTCTCACTAACAAGGAACTTGCTGCGCGAACCGGACTTGCGAAGTCTACAGTGAGCGAGCACATCCATCAACTGTTAAGCGCGAGTCTCGTCAGACTTACACTATCTGACGAAGGAAATTTCAAGGTGGAACTCCAAGATCGAGAACGCGTCAAGACCTTGATCGACGGGATAGTTGGGCAGCAAGACATCCAAAACGATTTAGTCCAGAACTTTGTTGACCTGTGGGATTTCTGAAATTCAACAATTGGACGTTTCTGGAGCCGTATCACAACACGAACAAAAAGAGTCTACTAGATAACGGCTATCTGCATAAGACAAACTACAGACTATTCTTGTCAGTGGCAGCGTTCCTACTATTTTGCCTCTCGATTGTTTCCGAAAACTTTTCAGCTAACAATCAAGTCTACGCCAGCAATTCAGTAGTTTCAGAGGGACAACAGTCAACAAACATAATCAAGCAATACGTTATTCCAAGCGCCAACTCCGGACCCAACGCCATAATATCGGCCCCCGGCAATGCTTTCTGGTTTGTTGAGTTCACGGGTGGAAAGATCGGTGAATTCTTTGCGTCAAACGATACATTCAAAGAATTTCCCATTCGCGAAAACAACTCGATCCCGGCTTCTCTTGCGATCGATCATTTCGGAAACATTTGGTTTTCTGATCAAAAAAGCCCCGGGAGCATCTGGATGTATGATCCCACAACCAATCACTTTACTCAATATTATACGCTCACTCAAAAATCGGCTCCGCTTTTCATCCTGGTCGACCCCCAAAACGACATATGGTTCACCGAGACAACCGCAAACAGGATTGGAGAACTCGTTTCTCCGGATTACAAGATGGTCGAGTACACGCTCCCTTCTGCCAATTCGGGACCAGTCGAGCTCGCGTGGAGTCAAAATCATTCTTACATCTGGATTACCGAAACCATTGCCGGCAAAATTGCGAGATTTGACGTTGTTTCTCACAGCTTCACTGAATTCTCTCCACCGCCATATCTGTCGATAAGCTATCCGGTGGGAATAGTAGTTGACGGATCCGGCAATGTCTGGGTCTCCGAGCACGGCGGAAGTGCAGTAGTTGAGCTGAATACGACAAATTTCGCTTTCAGATCTTATCCCACTTCTGTACCGAGCGGACAATTCACTATCGCCGCTGTCGCAACTCTTGCGATCGATTCTCAAGGAAGGTTCTGGTTCGTCGAGCATTTTGCAAACAAGGTTGGAAGGTTAGATGTTGCAACCGGACAAATTGATGAATTTCAGATTCCGGGCACTGCACTTGCCTATTCGGTCTTAAACGCGGTAGATTCTCAAGGCAATTTCTGGTTCACCGAATTTGGTGCAAACGCAATAGATGAATTTCCCGCGAATGCTTCTTCACCGATTGGAGCTACCATTCAGCTTCCCGAAGGGAATAACATCACTTCGGGCAAAATGGTCGAGGCAAATGTAGTAATCAGCAACAAGCTCGACGTTCCGCAGTCAGTATCACTGAGCACTACAAGCAGTTTTTCTGCGACGGGATTTACTTCAGGCAATCAGATATCTCTGAACTCTACATCGATCAATCTGCCTGCAAACGGGCAAGTCACCGTTAGCGCAATGATTACTACTAACACATCGCTACCATCGGGTCAGTATTCTTTCGGTATAGTTGCCGCTTCATTAGCCAATTCATCAACCGTGGGCATCGGGTTTATTTCCGTAGTAGGTCAACTTAACCTCGGGGACTTGTTGGCATCTAATTATCAGCTTATTCTCGTCGCGATCGTCGTCGTCCTTGCAATCTCTTACTTTGCAATATCTAGAAGGTCAACAAGAAGCGGGCCGAAGAAAAAATAATTGAAGAACCATTTTCATAGAAGCAGACGACCTTTATTAGAAGTGAGGAATGTTGTTTCCTCGATCGGAGCTACACTGGTTCTGTGGCTGCTTCTTGGTCGATTTGTTAGCGAATATTTTAGTTCACAATTTCAGGGTTCTTTGTTGAGAGTCTTTGCAAAGTGTCCCGGTTTGCCTTACGGATCTTATTCTGGCGGTCCGGATTTCATCGACATCTCAATTGATGCAGGCCTGGCAGTGGTCGCTGCTGTTTTCATAGCACTAACAGTTAGAGACATCCGGAGAAAAAGAAAAATGACCGGCGACTCCGAAAACCAAGAAGCTGAAGGCGACGAGCTATAATGCGTTCACAATACAACACGACTTCACTTGCCTTCACTGGTGGTCGACTCGCATTCCTGACCGTCATGGGAATCTTATTTCTGGGCGGCCTTTCTGACTGGCTTTACCTAAACACTCAGGAGGGCCCGATAACAGTCGCCGATAGTTTTGTCGTGTACCTCGCCAGTTACGTCTCTGCTTTTTTGATCGGCGGAATCGAGATAGGTGCTTTCTACTACTTCTTTGCAAGATACGATCTTGGAAGCATGAAAAAGGTTCTCATGGCTTCTTTTACGGTCGGCATTCTCGGATTTTTGGGGTATGTATTGGGCGAGGTTGCTTCTGGACTGGCAAGTCTCGGGACCGGCTCCAGCATTCCTGTGCTGACTGCAATCTCGCTTGAATTATCACCAAACGTATTGGACTACGGAAACGCCCTAATCATTTTTCTTAGTCTTTTCGGGCTTGTCCTGCTCGTGGCTACTCTTTTGAAAATAAACCCGCTTCCAAAATCAGCCAGCGGAATTTCAAAGGGCGCCGGAGTCATTGGTAGCGTTTGGACATCAGCGATTACCACGTTTGCCGCGATGGTTTGTTGCGGTCCATTGCCCGCAGTGATTGCCCTGGCAACAGGTATCTCTTCTCTCTACTTTACCACTTTGATTAGCTTACAATCTCTCCTTGTCTTGTTGAGCGTCCCTCTACTTCTCTTGTCGATATTTCTAGCTGACAGAAGAGCAAGAAAAGGTTGCAAGCTCAGAAACTAGGGAATAAGCTCGGCGTCTACTGCGAGGAATTTGTACCAGTGAAATTCTTGTAAACCGAGGGGTAGGTCTGAATCAAAACTTTGTTCAGATTCAGAACGTTAACATACGGGCTGCCAAATATCCAGAAAGTTCCCTCCTTGTTGTTGTTAACGATGGCAGTCAACTGATCTGATGAAATGCCCGTCGCATTGCTGATCGCAGGAACTTGCGCGAATGCCTGATCCATAGTAATGTCCGGGTCGACACCGGAGGCGGAGGCATTCTGGGGGTTGCTTTCGTTTCTTGCATGAAAGAAAATAGGAAGCGTGAAAATATTGTCAATATAGTACGAACCTACAGTATGACCGTTAATCGTAACCAGATCGCCGTTTGCCTGAGATGGAAACACTGCCTGACCAATTCCCGTCATAAGAAATGGAAAGAAAACTCCCGCGATGATGAGCGATATTATCGCTATTCCAACTAGCGGTCGAATGTGATCTTTCGCAATTGACTGATTTTTGTTCTCATTCTCATTTTCTGAACTCAATCAAATTCAACTCTTAATCAAATATGGAATACAGCTTCGATGAAATAATCGATCGCTTTGATACCGATGAATGGGATGATTACCCCTCCTACTCCGTAGATCAAAGTATTCTTGAGAAATATCGTCATGGTATCAGCCGGCTTGAAGTTGACTCCCCTCATCGCGATGGGTATCAATAACGGGATAATTATTGCGTTGAAAATTAGGGCGGAAAGAACCGCGCTGTGTAAGCCCAATCCCAATATGTTGAGCGCCTGAAGCTGAGGGATTGCAACGAATAGTACGGGCACAATTGCAAAATACTTCGCCACATCATTTGCAATGCTGAAAGCGGTTACCGCGCCCCGTGTCATGAGAAGCTGTTTTCCAAGCAATACAACATCGATTATCTTGGCTGGATTCGATTCCAAGTCGACCATATTCGCAGCTTCCTTCGCTGCCTGCGTGCCTGAGTTCATCGCCAGTCCCACATCGGCAACTGCAAGCGCTGGTGCGTCGTTTGTTCCATCCCCGATCATCGCCACGATTCTGGATTCGTCCTGCTCTCTCAGAACGATCTCATGTTTATCTTCAGGTTTTGCCTGCGGTACAAACTCTTCAATTCCAACCTCGTTTGCAATGCTCTTCGCGGTAAGCGGTTGGTCTCCGGTAATCATTACTGGTCTGATTCCCATGATCTTCACAGCTTGAATTTTCTCCTTGATGCCTGGCTTCAGTACGTCCTTCAACCTGATGACTCCGATAATCTCGCGATTTCTCGCTATTGCGATTGGGGTATCGCCCGCAAGTGAAATGCCCTCAATGGTCTTCTGGAACTCGGGCGGTGCTGTGAGGGCGATTTTT
>JABDCJ010000068.1 GCA_013288145.1 Nitrososphaerota archaeon
TACAGCGAGTCGCCGTTGTGGAGTATGCAAATGTTGTCGTAAGAGACGAGATGAATGTTCGATGAAGTCGCATTGATGTCGCGACCGGGCGCGGCAGCGATCTGGACTTCGCCGAACTTTGTTTTCTCAAATTTTTCGCCATCCAGCTGCACTATTTGCTCTTTTGGTACGCCCCATGTGGCAGTGAGATCGCAGGATGATTTTGGCCCGATGAGCACGCCGCCCTTTCCGGTGATCGCAAGCACTGAGCCTTTGTCGCAGTGATCCTTGTGATCGTGGCTTGAGAGGTAAACCGACGGAAGGGAAATCTGGTGCGGGTCAATGGGAAGAAACGACTTGCGTTCAATGTGCATCGCCGGCGCAAGACCATCCGCCGGAATGTCGCCGCCTCGCATGTTGGCGTAGGCATCGAGATCCGTGTAAATCAAAGGCTGATTGTTGAACTTTATTGCAAACGAGGATCCGCCCAGAAACCACAGGTATGCACTGCCCTTGCTAGGATTCTCTTCCTCAATTTCGTTGATCAGCGTCAAGCTCTGCTGGCATTCGTCAGAGCCGGATTAAAAAATGCTTACCTGATTTCTGGCGGTTACCACAAACTTATTTCTTGAGCGGTTCAGCGGGCTCTTGAATTGTCCCTACAGTTTGAATCACTCTTTTCGCCGCTGGATATCGGGCCGATTACAATCAAAAATAGGATCCAGATAACGCCCCACGAACTGCAGTACATGCGCGACGGGATTGCAACTGACGTTTTGAACGACTATTTTGTCGAAAGAGCGAAGGGAGGAGTGGGGCTATCAGAATTATCGCAGCTGATAATCAAACCGTCTTTCGGAGTACACCAGGCTGACTGGGAGTACGACAGCGCGAGAAGGTTTCCGATTCAAAACAAGGCCGAAGTAGTTCCGGGACTACAGAAACTAACGGAGGCGGTGCACAAATTTGGTTCAAAGATTTTCATGGAGGTTTCCTCGTGGATATGGATCTACGGACCGGTAAGTTCGATGCCGTTTGAGACGGGTCTCGAGCTGAGAGAGATTACCGTTTCGCAGATCAGGGAAATAGTGGAACGCTTTGGGGAAGCTTCGAAGCTGGTAAAACAGGCTGGCTTTGACGGGGTCGACCTCCACGGGACTCACGGCGCGATGATCGAGAACTTTTACTCTCCCGCGACTAACCGGAGGACGGATAGATATGGCGGTTCGCTTGAAAACAGAATGAGGTTTCTCTTTGAAGTTGTTGATGCCGTAAGATCGGCTGTCGGTGACAATCTGGCGGTCGGGATGAGACTCTGCGCGGATGAGAAAGTCGAGAACGGCGTTACTCCAGAGTACGCAGCTAAGATGGCCGAGCTGTTCGATGGCAAGATAGATTTTGTCAACGTCGGAACTGGATCCGCAGGATACTTTGAAGCTACGAATCAAACCGCGCACCAGTCAGAGCCTCTGTATGTCTTGCCTGGTTACGGAGCCGTCGCGTCAGCTTCGGTGAAGAGATCCGCAAAAAAGACGAGAGTTGGGGCAGTGGGGAGAATCCTCGATCCACTTTTGGCAGACGAGTTTATCCGGAAAGGGTTCGCAGATTACGTGGGAATGACGCGTGCTCTGATTGCGGACCCGGAGCTTCCAAACAAGACAATTTCCGGGAAGCTGGAAGATATCCGCCCGTGCATCGGGACGCTGCAGGATTGCTGGGGTAGATCGGTTGCGCATGAATGGCCGATGCGATGCACTGTAAATCCGGCAGTGGGCAGAGAGGGAGAACGTGGAGTAGGCAACTTCAAGTCTGCAACCACGAAAAAGAAAATTCTGGTCATCGGCGCTGGACCTGCAGGGCTGGAAGCGGCGAGGGTCGCATCACAACGAGGACACGATGTCGTAGTCTATGAAGCCAGCAGCAAGATAGGGGGTCAGCTAAATCTCGCGAGATTATTACCTGGGCGCGCAGACGTTGGAGGTATTGTCAAATGGTACGAAACGCAGCTCAAGGAAAGCAATGTACGAATTGAGCTGAACAAACGGGTTCCAGCGGATCCAGAAGTAATCCGATTTCTGATCGACGAGGAAAAACCGGACGCGGTGATAATTGGAACGGGGTCGAACGCTAGAAAAGACGGACTGCAGATGATCACCTACCGCGAAGTATCTGGCTGGGACTCTCAGAATGTGTATTCTGTTGACGAGATCTTTTCGCTCAAGGGGAAAATTCAGGGCGAGGCGCTCGTGGCTGACAGCACGACTTACGTCATCGGGGCGGGAGTTGCTGAATGGCTGACGAAAAACGGGGCTTCAAAGGTTACGCTCGTGACGCCGCATCCCCACGTCGCGCCCGAACTATCAAACTATAACCAGCTAGCGTACGTGACTGAGAGACTGCTTGCCGCATCGGTGAGGATTGTCACGTTCAGTTGGGTTAGGCGGATAGATGAAAGAGGAGCTGTAATTTACCGGATTACAGAGCCTGGCCGCGAGGAGGAAATCAACGTGGACCGGGTCATCCTTCACACCGGCCGGACGCATAAGGGTACAAAACTCAAGGATCTATTTTCCTCACTGGTGGGCGAGATCTACGAAATTGGAGATTGCATTTATGCAGGCAACACGATTCGCGGCGCGATAGAAGCCGGTTACGAGGTAGCATCGACGATCTAGATCTCCAAAGAACTGTAGTTTTCTTAAGTAAACTAGGTAACAAAGCATAAATCAATCCCGCCGATTTCAAACTAAATCGTGTACTCTACCAGGTCAAGGGTAAAGCATGCTCTCTCAAGAGCTGCCATGATTGGAATCGTTGTTGTTATTGTCATAATTATAGCTGCAGGTGGTTACTATGCAATATCCTCGAATACTTCTCATTCGACGACTTCGACTTCCAGCAGCTCTACCTCCACCGCATCATCTTCGTCTTCGACGCAGTCATCTGCAACAAGAAGCACGTCCTCTGCTTCCGGTCCTTCGATGACGAGCAGCCAGTCAGTAGCATCATCCAGCAGTTCGTCCTCGGCTTCGAGCAGTTCAACTACATCGTCATCCAGTTCTTCCGGATCTGGTAGCGTGCAATCTCTTACCATTGATGATTCTAACTGGCCGATCGACGACATGAACCTTCTTTACTTGCCGGCGGAGCTTCCGTGGCCGGAGTGGTACGCTTTTGCTGTCTACCAGCCGCTGGTCAACGTGAACTTGGCAGCAGAGTACGGACAGGGAGTCGTTCAATACTTGCCGGGACTAGCATCAAACTGGACTATCAGTCCTGACAATACTTTCTACAATCTTACGCTACGACAGAACGTGAATTTTTCAAACGGCGATCCGTTCAATGCGTACCAAGTGTGGATGGAATTTTACGGATTTTACTATCTCTCTGGTAATAGCAGCTACTGGCTGGAGTCTTACAATCTGTTCAATATGAGCAGCGTGCATTTCGGTCCAGCGACGATCGCTCTAATCAACCAATCCGGGTTGATCAACCCGTCAGCACAGGCGCTTGCTATCATGCAGAACTCATCGTGGCCGATTTACGTAACCGGACCTCACTCGATAGTGTTCCACCTTCAATCGCCGTTTCTTTACTTCCTCGGAATTTTGGTCGCATACTCCGGGATGGCCTTTGACACGCAGTGGGTTTTGGATCACGGGGCATTTGGAACGCCAACCTCTTACAACACTTATTTCAATCAGCACTCGATTCCGGGAACCGGACCTTACGTGGTTTCAGGATATTCTGAAAATGCGTACATGACTTTCACTCAAAATTCAAAGTACTGGGGCAACAGCTTGACGGCGGCACAGATTGCATCTAACGCAGTGCTGGATCCCGGCCACGCAAAGACCGTGACTATCTGGTTCAAGGCCGATGATCTCGCGAGGTACACAGATCTTTCAACTGGCGCTGCGCAGCTCTCCGCAATCCAGTCGCAGGATTGGAATCTGGTACTGGCAAATCCTTCAAAGTACTCGTATATTACGAACCCGGCGTGGACGGCGCAGATCATTGCGATTCCACTGAATGTGAATGAATACCCGACGAATGTCACGCTCGTCAGGCAGGCAATCGTTCACGCGATCAACTATTCTGAAATTGACCAGAAGGTGTTCTTCGGACAAATGACGCCGGCGGTCGGACCCGAGTATCCGGCGTGGTCGCAATACTATGATCTCGGAAATTATACGCCATACTCGTACAACATCACTCTAGCAAAGGCAGATCTTGCGAAGGCAAACGTAACGAATCTCCCCACGATCTCTTTCACGGCGATATCTACTTGCGTTTACTGTTCGGAGATTGGGCAGATCGTACAGGCCGATCTTGCGCAGATAGGAATCAATGTCAACGTGTTAGAGCAGCAGAGCAGCTCGTACTATGCGCCATATGGAACGTACTCGACCAACGTTAAGAACGGAAACCAGGAGGGACAGATGTCAATTCTTGGTGGATCGGTCTGGGCGCCAGCGGCTTTAACGCCGGCTGATTACTGGATTGGCTTTGTCAACAATGGGTCACTTTGGGGGAACTGGGCAGGTTACGCAAATCCAACTGTGCAGGCCTGCGTGAATAGCTTTACGAGCACGTCAAATGTGTCGAAGATACAGTCACTCTGCAAACCGGCGCAGGGGCAGATCTACAACGACGCGCCGTATGCCTGGGTAGGCTTCCCGAAACTGTGGTACGCGAGCGGATCATTTGTCTGGCAGACCGGCACGGTTAAGAGCTTCTACCTCGACCCGGTCTGGAACGGGATGACGACGACGCCCATATTCAACACGGTAACGTTTGGCTAGTGCTCTAACACTCCGTCGGACGACTATGAATCAAGCGTAGCGTTCGGTAAACAGAGCTTGAAACGAGCTCTGCTGTACGGAAAAGTGTGTCCCCTTGCGATCGCGCCGAAAATGGAATAATAAAGCAAGTGAATCTTCAATGGATCCGCAAGAACGAAATTGCTTTCGCACTCTCCCGGTTGGATTGATCATAGGGGCCTCGGTTTTAAGGCAACTATAAAATCATCATGATATCCAATTGGATCCACGCCATTCCGGCGAAGCGCTTTAACCGGGGTTCTAATAGATCCGTCAAAATATCTTTGCACGCACGCGCGTGGGGTTGCGCTAGGGGGGTCGGTTTTAAAGCAATTAATTAAGTTCATAGGGTTCCGTTCCCGACTAGGAGTGAAAAGCCACGATCGAGGAAAATTGTTACTCGATTGAAAAGAAAGCTAGCAAATCGAATTTTCTCGGCGTGCCACATCGCTCCCTTGATGAATGATCTTGAAAGAACCCCAGTGCTGACGGTTGTAATTTCAAAGCTTAAGTAACAAGTTCTGCCGTGGCTAAATTTCGTCGATGGGCAGTGTTTGCGCCCGGTAGAAGACGGCATGCGATAGCGAGGATGGCTGTCGCTCTGATCGCTATTTCGATAATTATTGTTGCGAGCGCAAGCGTATTCTATCTTTCAACTATATCAAACACTACAACCCAGGTTTCAACATCGACGTCGGCATTGCAATCTACTTCGTCAAGCTCATCATCGACATACTCGACCAGTTCTTATTCGACAGCGTCATCAATATCATCTTCTTTCGTACCGCCGAGTACGCATAGTCAGAATGTTTCTTCGTCTTCCACTACTACACCTGAAAGTCCGATTCAGCACATTGTCATAATCATGCAGGAAAATAGAGCCTTTGACAACTTTTTTGGTACGTTTCCGGGAGCAATCGGAATTCCGCCTAATTTGTGTATACCGTACAATCCGAATAGCATTGCTGCGGGTTGCGTCCGTCCATATCTCACGACAAATCCGATAACGAATCCAGATCTACCGCATGCGTACAACGCCTCGCAGATCGCGTATGATAACGGAAAGATGGACGGATTTCTCCAAGCCGCTGGCGGAGCTAATTCAGAGCCGCTCAGCTATTACGGCAATCAGACGATTCCCGTAATCTGGTCATATGCAACGCACTATACGCTTGCGGACATGTTTTTCAGTTCGGTAAAAAGTTACAGCCAGCCCAACCACTGGTACATGGTTGCGGGAACTTCACCGCAGGTTTCAATCTTCGAGACCAGCCAGCAGGAGAAGGCAAATTGCGTTGTAGGTGGCGTGCTGACGATGGCGACGTGTGCATACATCAACGAAGCCCAACCAATCCAGACTATCGTTGATCTATTATCAAATTCTGGTCTGACCTGGAAGTACTATGACGCGCCGCTGACCTCTTCTCTAACTCGGGCAATAATGAATGGTGGTGCCTTTGATTACTGGAATACGCTGGGGGCGAAGAACTCGTCCTACACCCCACCATATTACAAGAACTTTGTTTGGAGAGGTCAGATTTTGAACGATACGCTGGACGGAAATCTACCGCAGGTCTCTTGGGTGATTCCGGCTGGGTCAATCAGCGACCATCCTCCGGCGAACGTGACGTATGGTGAATACTGGATCGGAGAGGTCGTTAACAATATCATGAACAGCCAGTACTGGCGCAACACCGCAATAATAGTTACGTGGGACGACTACGGAGGATTCTTTGATACGGTTGTACCTCCGGTCGTCCCGCAGTTTGGATTGGGTTTTAGGGCGCCAGCGATAATAATCTCGCCGTATGCAAAATCGCACTTCATAGACAATACCACCTACTCTTTCGGTTCGATGCTCAGGCTGATCGAATGGAACTTCAAATTACCTTCGCTTGGAACTCAAGATTCTGTGTCCAACAATATGCTCAATGCATTTGATTTCGGACAGCCGCCACGAGCGGCTTATCCATACCCCCTGACACCACAGGACTATGCCACAATTCAACCCTGCTTGTTTTCAGATCAGTACTGTTCGGTAAACGAGAATCCTGGCGGAGTATTGGCCCCGATAGCTTACAGTGCCAATGGCACGAGTACCGCTTTTCTGGATGGAGATGAGGATTAGAGGTTGGAATTGCGTTTATCCCTCTTATCAGTAATAGATCACTAAAGGAGAGCGTCAGAACCGCCAAAGCCTTATTTTGGCTTCTCCCAGTCGCGACTCCTATGTCTACGCTGCGAACTCGTATACGTCGGGCGCTCAGCCGGTCAGCAATGATTGGTATTGTCGCTGTTATTATCATCATAATTGCCGTTGGAGCTTATGCGGCAACCAGGACAAGTACGTCTTCAATCACGACTAGTTCCAGCACGTCCACGACTAGCTCAAGCGCTCAGAGCAGTAGCAGTTCAACTTCCTCCCTGACAACGCAGTCCTCGTCGTTAGTGTCCACATCGGCGCAGAGTAGCTCTTCGTCGTCTTCATCCACGCTTCTTACTTCCACGAGCCAGAGCTCAACAAGCTCGTCCTCAGCTACCGCCTCGACTTTTACCTGGGAGACAACGTACACGCCATCGTATCTCGATCCTGGAAGGATGTACGACTTTTACGGTGCTATACTGGACGACGCAGCTACCTATGAAAATCTGCTTTGGTACAACGGGAGCAGCAGTACTCAGCTGATCCCGTGGCTTGCACAGAACTATACAGTTTCTTCAGATTTGAAGACGTACAACTTTACCCTGAGGAGTGGGATCACTTTCGCGGATGGAGAACCGCTGAACTCCTCTGCTGTCTACTTCTCTCTGAATAGGGTGCTTGTCATGGACGCAAGCACGCCATCCGGACATGGAACCCAGTTTGCCCCTGACTTTCAGAATCTTCTTAATTCCAGCCTTGCTTCAGCGCTTTGCGGATGCCAGATCAAGTATAACCAGAATTTTGTGACCCAAGTTCTGGGAGAGAATTTCGTCCAGATGACTGGTCCGATGAGCTTCTCGATGCATCTCCAAACGGCTAGCAATTTCTTTCCCTACATTCTTTCGAATTATAACTTTGGCTGGATCATTGCCCCGGAGTACGTGATGCAGCACGATCTCGCGCTCTGGAACAAATCTTCTACGGGGTACACACTACCATACCCAACGCTGAACGGAAATCTCACAAACCAGATCAACGAATACTATCTGGATGAGGTCGCAACCTGCAATAGCGGATTAACCCCGAATGGTTGCGCTACTACTTACCTTGATGGCTCCTACCAGGGATCGCTTGCCGGGACTGGGCCCTATGTCATAACGAGTTATTCCCAGTCATCTAACAACCTTGCTTTCCAGATAAACGCTCACTATTGGGGCGGACCCTACCAGTTTATGGGTGGAAAGAAAATCTCGCCTGTGTTCACAGCCGTCAAAATGAACTACGTTCCGAATATCAACACGAGAGAGATCGATCTAAAGAACGCTGCAAAGTCAGGTCAGGCGATGGCGATCGACGTTCCGAACAACAATATCTACGATGTGGCTGATCGAAATTCCTGGCTAAACAACAACACACTCATTTCCACGATATCGGGCGTCACAATTTACGGCCCTCTTCCGGTCGTGGGAACGAATTTTGTCCCCTTTGCTCAAAACGTCACGAACGCCCTGACTGGAAGCTATTACACTTTTCAGCCCTTTGCCGATTACAGAATTAGGCTCGCCTTTGCAGACAGCATCAACATGACGGCGATCAATCAGGTCTACAACAATAATCTGGGGCAGAACGCCCTGAACGTTATTCCACCGCCGGTTGCACCGAACGGTATTTACAATTCTTCCATCGCTCCCAAGTATAGTTTGAATCTTACGGCAACGCAAGATCTCCTGCTCCAGGCGATGATGCATCCTCTTACTCAGTTCAACTTTGTCAATGGAACGACTGCCCCAACCGGTATATTCAACGACACCTTTGGATGTTCAACGCTTAGCTCAAGCGGGCAATGTTCCAGTCCAGTTCAGAGATCGGTTAAACTAACCTATGATGCTGGGGACACGTTCTACGAAGCAATCTTCACGAATATTGCAGACGCGATCAATAATATCAGCTCCGCCTACAATATGGGTCTGACAGTTGAAATTCAGCCGGTTCCGGTGGGACAGATGTTGACTCAAGGGCTGTCCGATCAGCTATACTCTTCCTACCAGACCTGGGTCGTGGACTATCCATGGGCATCCAACATTTTGGGCGCTGTACTCGCACCCGGTCACTTTACTGCGGCATCTGATGGCTGGAATCTTACTCAAATGGGACAGCTGTATAGGCAGGATCTCGTAGCTGATGCTCAAAATAACGTCTCGGGCTTGATCAAGGTGAGCAATGCAATGAATGCGCTAGCAAATCAAGCCGTAGAATACATTTGGGTAAATCACCCGGAAACCGTTGCGATCATGACATCCAACATTAAGGGCTTTACATACAATCCGGCGCTTGGATGCTTGCCTTCGACCTGCATCGGTTTTGCGAACCTGTACATCGGTTGATTTCTCGAAGATCTATGGACCGATTCCGGCCGTTTTAGAGATCTTCGCGTTTCGCAATCGAGTCCCCCGCGAGGTTTAGGACGGTATTGAGAATTACGATTGTATAAACTATCGAGGCAACCGAAATTACAATGCTCGTCTGAAGGAGAAATCCGCCACCGATATAGCTCGCGGCCAAAACTAGAAGCATTATTGGCCCCACGAAAAGCAAGTTTACTATCGTCTGGTAAATGGTCCTCTTCAGATTCGTCAGATCCTGCCCCTGTGAGGAGAGGATGTCGTCGGCAGAACTCTGCGCGTACCTGGATGCAAAGTACATGCTGCCTCCCATCGTTATCGCAGCGATCTCAATTGCCCCCGCGAGGGCGAGCCCAATTCTAAGTAGCAACGCCGCATTTCCCAGATTGCTGGCAAAGAGGACGCTGCCCACGATCAATATCGCTGGCGTAAGATAAAGGAGAAGAGGAGTTACCCTTGCAAGGAAGACCTGCTTTACGTACCTTCGAAGGCTTACTGACGAGGTCTTCAAAATCCAAAGTCTTTCCTTCTCAATCCAGCTCCATGCATTGCCCGAGCCGAAAGATCCTATGATGAACAGTATCAGAAGAAATGAGGTCGGCGAGGAAGTAAAAGTCCCGGCAAGTGCGTAGACTACTAGAAAGAGGGAGAGTATGAGCGCGCTGAAAAATAGTCCTCTCCCCTCCTTCGCCCTTTGCATCACAATTTTTTCCTTTGCAGTGACCGCCGCCCAAACCGACATATCGCTTTCAGTGGCAAGTTTCGAATTCGCCGAGAATTTTGTCTTTGGATTGCTGGAATCTACATATGCATCTGTGATTTGCAAAGTTTCGTAGAATTGCTTCGTCGAAAGTTTGGTCCCGATTACGACCAGTAATACAGACCAGATCGCCAGTACCGCAAAATCAATGATATAACTTTCAAGACTGACTGCTATACCGCTGACCAGACCGACAGTTATCTGGGCGACCACGCCGCTCGGCAGGATTCTAACAAGAGATGATAAGATGGAAATGTACGGAGCAGGAACGCCTCCTCCTGGTAAAAGGTAAATCAGTGGAAGAAAACTAATCGCAAGGATCGCGCCGGCGAAGAGATATTTTAGCACCGAGATCCTCCCCTTGCTAGAGTTCGCTCTGAAAGCGAGAGTGATATCAGCGCTCAAAAGTAAGCCGATCATGAAAAAGACTAGTGTAACGAGTCCAGCAATTAGGGCGGTTACAAGCGGAGTTCCGTAGAATAAAGCTGACCTCAAGTAGAGCAGGAAAATTGGAGGGAAGGTAAGGAGAATTGTCGTCGAGCTTTGCAGCATCTTTGCGGCAAAAACTTCGTAGGTTTTGACGGGCGAGGTAAAGACGTACTCTACATCAGCCGTGGTTATGGGCAGCCCAAATCCGCTCAAACCTGCCTGAATAAGACCGATCAGATAGAAACTCAACACTAAACTCCAAGAGACCTCGGATAGCTGGGCTCCGCCGGTTGAGCCGAATCTACTTGAAAATGAGAGAAACGTGTTTCCGGCAAACAGGATGAAGAAAGAGAACGCGATCTCTCCGAGCAGCATGCCAATTACGGTTGTTTTTGTGAATCTACCCTTCAGCCAGTACCGAGTAAGGAGACCAATGTTCTGCCACGATTGTACGACGCTCAACGCGAACTGAATGCCTGCTTGATTTTTTCACGCGGCAGCAATGTCTTCTGTAAGTTTCAGAAAAACATCGTCCAGCCTTGCATCATCGTTCGAGTTAGCCAGCTTCCTAAGAGAATCAAGCTCTCCCATCGCAACTATTCTTCCTTTGTCGATTATCGCAATCTTGCTCGCATACTCCTGAGCAATGTCGAGGTTGTGTGTAGAGAGGAAAACAGTAGTTCCGGCAGCTGCCGTTTTCGAGATCCACTGATTGACAAATCGTTGCGTTCTAGGATCAAGACCGCTCAGTGGTTCGTCCAAGACAAGAAACTTTGGATCGTGGAGCGTTGACGCTATGATTGCGACCTTTTGCTTTGTGCCTTTTGAAAGACTGCCCACGAGAGCATTCCGCTTTTCTTCAATGTCGAAAACCTTCAGAGAACGCGATATCTTGTCGTTGAGATCCGTGTCCGGAACCGCTCTGATCTTTCCCACGAACCTTAGAAACTCGGCAACAGTCAAATTTGTGTACAGCGATGCGTTCTCTGGCAAGTAACCGATGATCCGCTTAGCCGCTTCAGGATTTTCGAGGATGTTAATGCCATCCAGTCTGACAGAACCGCTTGTCGGTCTTAGTATCCCCACTACAATCTTCAAAAGCGTGGATTTTCCAGCACCATTCGGGCCAAGCAGTCCGACGATTTCGCCAGATCCGATCCTGATTGAGACGTCGTTTAGCGCGACTACCTCCCCGTATTTCTTGGTCAAATTTTCAATCACGAGGTCAGCCATGTTTGCTCAAATTATGATAAGGGCTCAAAGTGGCATGCAATCATATAGGGATTGTTGAGTGCGTCATTTTCCTCTTAAGGGAAAAGCAAATAGCC
>JABDCJ010000069.1 GCA_013288145.1 Nitrososphaerota archaeon
TGCACTCTTTCACGTCTCGCTACCGGTTGATGCGCCCGGTCGATCGATTCCTCTCTTGATTGACGTAGCTGCTGCTGGTGTGGCTGCTGCGGCCTACAGCATTTTCTACTCAACCCCACTTCGCATGATCGGATGGCCCATCATCATTGGAATGACTGCACATGGCATCAGATACGAAGCTCTGGCATCTGGGGCAGATGCAGTCACTGCAACTTTTGCTGCAAGTCTCTTGGTTGGACTTGTTATGGCCCCGATTGCCCGATTTCGGCACATGCCGTTTGCTGCAATCGGCTTTGCAAGCGTCGTGGCTATGATCCCCGGCCTCAACTTGCTAAGAATGGTGAGCGGCTTCTTGCAGCTAATCAACACATCGACAACGAACTCGCAGCTCCTGCTTGCTACATTGTCTGACGGTGTGACCGCGGTTGCGATCGTTTTAGCTCTTACGTTTGGTCTTATTGTGCCCAAGATCGTAATTGATCATTATTTATCAAGAAGGATCTCGCTCTGAGAGGAGCGATCCTGTTTTGACGGAAGAATCTCGGAATCCTGCCCCAAACGAAAACCTAGTTGCTCATACTGTGCGATGGCAGAGTCGGCTCCCTCCTATTCTGGCAGTAATTGCAGGGATGTCTGACGTGATCGGTTTCTTGAGCTTCAAGCTGTTCACCGCCCACATCACGGGGAACATCGTAGTCATCGCGGCCCTTTTGGTGCGCGGCGGGCCACCAGACATTGCACAAGTTCTTGCGGTCCCAGTCTTCATGGTCGCAGTAGGTTTCGTTTGGGGTATTTCAAAATCATATGGCAGGCGCGGACGAGATTTGGCGAGACTGCTACTCATAATTCAATTTCTATTGTTCGTAAGCGTACTACTCGTTAGTGTGGTCTTTAACCCAGCGGCGAATCCGAATGGTGTTTTTGCAGCTATAGTCCCCTTGCTGGCGGTCTCGGCTATTGCATCGCAATTCACATTATTACGTATTGCATTTCAGGGTGCGCCTTCGACGGCTGTTATGACCGGGAACACGACAAACCTCGTTCTTTCTTTGCTCGACTCAATCTCTCGAGGTGAACCCTTGATTAGGGGAGCGACCGAGCGCTTGAAAAAAACGCTCGGTGCGTTGGTGGGCTTTTTCGCAGGATGTCTAGCCGGGGCAGCTGCGGTTTCTTGGTTTGGGAATTGGTCGTGGTCATTTCCTGTTGCAGTAGCGGCTATTGCAGTGATTCTTTTGTAAGATTGCCAACCCGGTTTGCGATAAATTCGAATCTTACTAACATATGCGGACTCGAAATCGAGCAGCGCCGGGGAATCTTCAAAAAGGGGCTGAATGGGCTGCACCATAATGTCGGGCGAGAAGGGCTTCGATCAATCATTCCGCGTCGGCTGGAGTGACTTGGATGGGAACGCTCACATGGGCAATACTTCTTACCTCGAATATGCCTCTGACACGCGAATGCTTTTCTTCGCTCGTCACGGGTTCACAGTAGCGCGATTTGCGTCGGAAAAGTTCGGCCCGGTCGTTGTGCGCGACGAGCTCGTTTACCGGAGAGAGTTGCGACTTTTGGATGAGTTCACAGTGGATTTTCAACTAGCAGGTATATCCGATGATGGAGTTCGATTTCGGGTGAGGAATACATTCAGGAACGCTAGTAATGATGTCGTAGCTACTGTAACATCTGAGGGCGTATGGTTCGATCTGGAACTGCGCAGACCTCGCTCCCCGCCTAAAGATTTGGATAATCTAATGCGCGATTTGCAACACAGCGTCGACTTCGCGGAGATTGCTGCCAAAACCTCCGCTTGAACTATTCGCTGAAATTCGTATTATTACAGCAGCTGTAGGGATCATTTAGCAGATCCCTTCAAACTCTGCCGTTAGCTTGTATGCAACTGGTTTCCGTTGTAAGTGATCGAATTTAGTGACGCATCATCCAGCCCCCAATTTACCCGGTTAGGAATCTAATCTTTGGAGGCTCGTCTCGTCTTTGCGAAATCATTCGTTTTCTGCGAAGAATTCTTGCTTAATTTACCGAGCCCGAGGTTTCTCAGAAACTTCTCATAATCTGAGCGACTCATTAGAAATCGCTGACTATTGAAGTGCTCCAAGATTTCCGATTCGGACACTCCCATCCTTTTCGCCTCGTTCAACATGGCCCTATATGGTTCAATAGAGCTGCCTCCAAATTCTCCTTTCGCACTCTTCCCGGAAGCTGGATGTAACATGTTCAGTGATAGCAGTACGTCAAGATATATTGAAGCAGGGTCGCCTTTCTTAAGGTAAGGCACACCGACAAGGAGATGGCCGTCTTCACCCGGAATTATCCGCATGAAGGAATTATGCATGAATTCTACCTTGAGTTTGTCCAGTATCTCATCCGTCTTTTTGCCCAGAAGAGTATTCACCGCAGCGACATTCTCAAATCCCTGAAAGTAATCCGTAAAACGGAACTGGGAAATCGGAGCTTTGCGATTTATTCGTACAGGGAATTTTGTTTGGGGCGTCGACTTTGCGCGTCCAAGTTCCATGACCTTCAAGAATTTTCCAAAAACTTTCGGAGAGACAGGCCCGAGCTTGAGATACTCCACTATCTCGTCTTTTGGCATTCCTATCCTTTCCGCCTCCCTTACGGTATGCATGTACGCGGGGACCTCAATGGGACTGGAGTAATACAGAGAAAAATCTCCCATGAACTTCTGGTGCTCTTCCCCGAAGGAGATCTTGTCCTTGTTCCACTGCTTGATGTGGAACAGCTCGTGGACAACGTCAAGATACAGCGTCCGCAGATCGCTGTGCCTGAGGTGGTAAGTACCGACGGCGATATTTCCGTCTTCGTCTCTGATCCCCATGTACATGAACTTGAGAGAGATGAAAGAAACCTTCAGTTTCCCCAAAACTTCATCTGTCTCATCTCCAAAGACACTCCTGACCGCCTGAACTTTCTCGAAACCTTTGAAATAGTCCGTGAATGGATAAAGGTAGGGAGGAGGCGTCTCACGATTTATCTTGATGGGAAGTTCTGGGCGCCTAATAAGTTGGGACATATTCCAGGTTATGATCAGTCCGAAGATAATGTTTTACCCACGCGTGATATCCTCTAGATTTTACTTTACACGTTTCTTATTCTCCAGCTTCGCGATACTTCTGTGATTATCGAAACATCGCACTGTTGTTTTTGCTTAGAATTGAATGAGGTTGTTTCTGCAGATGCGGGGACGTGAATTGCCCTAAAAAATAAGAGGAGTGTAATTTAACCCTAATTTACCGGCAAACATTCAAGCTTTTCTTGTTCTTGGTGGTCGCCGAGCCCGGTTAGACGGAAGTATTTATCCATCTTAACATAAAGTCAGAAGAAAGAGCCGGGTGGACTGTTCAACAGGCCAGCTTGATCCGTGTTTCAAAGCTAGGACCATTGCGGCGACTATTAGGAACATTGCAATTGCGTTGAATTCCGGAATGATTCTAGATTCCCATCTTCCGTAGAGGAAGACTTACGATGCAAAGCCCAGTACACAGGACCCGCAAAGTTTTCCTATGGCAGGGCCTTGTTCCAAAAGCTCAATCTCTGTTCTTCCACATACATAGCAACAACTCTCGGCCGGGCAAAAGTGAAGGTTCTCATCACTGTCTAAAATCAGCTGCTGGGTCTTTGACATGGGGTAATAATCCACTAAGAATGGATTCGCGCATTCGTCCCTAATTTTGTTGTGTTATGTTATGACCATCTATAATTGAGTAACCAATCTAGAGCTCCCCCAAGCTCATTGCCGGAAAGCCGTACGGTTCTAAGCGGCTACGGTCAGGACCGTCTTGATCTCCTGGGGAACTTTCTGAAATTCGAAAATGTGGCAATGCCAGGCAGGAACATCAAGGTAAAGTCCGCGCGAGAGTAAATCTTTGCCCTCGCGATCGTAATTGGCATCTCCGAGTAGGTCCCGCAGTTTCCACTGCTTGCCATCTAGTTCGGAGAAAGGAAGCCGCACATAGCACTGACCAGGATGAGGGGCGTAATTAACAGTGACAAGCAAGCGCTCGCCTTCAGTACCAAGCCAGGAGTAGGCGATAAAATCATCATACGTTCCATTGCCCTGCCATGCAGGAACGCATTCCAGCAGTTGCCATTGCCCATTGCGTACGACGGGCCTTGCGAGTAGACCTAACAGACGATCATAGAAAAGGCTGATCTGCCTGTCAACAGGTTCTGCCGGCCCTCGTACGAGATGCGGCGAAATCCGCTTTTTGAAACCTTGCAACTGTCCCTGGTGAAAGAAACGCAACCCCGGAGAAAAATATGTAATGACAACCGCGGCTTCTTCGACCTCAGGTGGAAAGACTGTTGGCGCGCGGGCTTCGTCATGGTTTTCCAGAAAGCGAGCCATTTTGGCCTGGTAACTGAGATCTGCACGGAGATGCCCCCGCACTGACTGTGCGTTTTGATCCCGCAAGCGGTCGTACAACCGCTTGTCGTAGGTGTAGTCAAAACCTTGCTGCTGCATAGTCCATTCCATGTCCCAGTACACCTCTGCCATGAAGAGGAAGTCGGGAAAACGCTCTCGAACTTGTTTGGTTGCTCGAGGCCAGAAAGGTTGAGATTTGATCCCCCAAGTTCGTTCGAATATTTCTGGGAGCACAAGCATGGCCATATCGCAGCGCACGCCGTCACATTGCCCGGCGATCCGTACCAATTCGCCGATCAAGGCCTCCTGCGTCTCCAGATTACTGTAGTTAAGTTGCAACGAGTCCGGCCAACCGGAGAAGTATGGGTCCCTGCCATAAGCAAAGATCCGACCGTCTTCCGCCATTTGGAGCCTAGTATAGTTTTGTGGTGCCTGGGCCAGATTCTGCTCAGTTCCGGAGACGTAATAATCTGGGTGTTCTTTCACCCAGTAATGGTCCAGCGCAGTGTGATTGGGAACGAAATCCAGTAGCAATAGCAGCCCCCGCTTGTGAAGGCGCTCTCGTAGCCTCGCGAGAGCGGCATTCCCGCCCATCTGCGTATTCACTGTGTAGCCGGCGATTGCAAATCCGGAGCCTCCGATGTCCGCCTCGGTGAGATCAGGCAAAGTTTCCTGGAATTCCTTACGCCACTGAGGATTAGCCCGCGAAATTTGTTGTCCCTTCGGTCCGGTTTGCCACACGCTTAGAAACCAGATCCAGTCAAAGCCCATATCAGCCAGATGATCGAGTTCTGAATCCGGAATATTGTCCAGAGTGGCGGCACGCCCTAATGAGCGTGAGAGCGCGGTGAGCCACACTCGTGTGTTGATCTGATAGAGAGAGGGATAAAGTAATCCACTGTCTGGAGTTCTCAGAGTCGATTTCATGGTAGATCATTTCTCCGCTATCCAGATCGCGCCCTATGTTGCTTCAGTTATCGCGAAGAATAAGTTACAAGCTAAGTTAGAATTAGTTGGGATTTTCGGCTGGGGAAATCCGCGAAAATATCTTGCTTATTTTTGTACTGACATTTTTTACATCTAGCTTATTTCGGAAAAGAACCATCGAGTTTATGTTTCAAAGTGACACCAGAACAAGAAAGATTAGACGAGGCTAGGGATAAACACGTCCCTTGGCGCAAATGGGGTCCGTACCTAAGTGAACGCCAATGGGGTACTGTACGAGAAGATTATAGCCGAAACGGTAGTGATGCCTGGGGTTACTTCTCTCATGAACAAGCACGATCAAGAGCATATCATTGGGGAGAGGACGGCATAGCAGGAATTTCAGATGATAAACAATATCTTTGCTTTTCCGTCGCTTTCTGGAATGGCAAGGATGCCATCCTCAAGGAGAGAATGTTTGGATTAACCAACGGCGAGGGAAATCATGGCGAAGATGTAAAGGAGTATTACTTCTATATTGATAGCACACCAACCCATTCATTCATGAAATACTTGTACAAATACCCTCAAAGCACTTATCCCTATACGGACTTGGTAAGCATAAGCAGATCGAGAAACAAAAACGAATTCGAATATGAACTTCTTGACACCGGCATTTTTAATGAAGACAAGTATTTTGACATCTACGTAGACGTTGCCAAAGCAACGCCTGAGGACATTCTCATAAAAGTGACAGCGACGAACCGAGCGAATGAAGAAGCAAGCATAAACTTACTCCCAACTTTGTGGTTCCGCAACATATGGTGGGGGAGCAAAATTCCAGTTGAGCGTCCAACAATCAAGAAAATAGAAGGGATACCTAATGTTAGTGCCGTTCAGGCAGAACATCAGTTTCTAGGAAAGCGGTATCTTTATTGTGAAAAACAACCACAGTTGCTCTTTACTGAAAACGAGAACAATAATCAACGCCTGTTTGGTGGAACTAACCTCACACAATACGTCAAAGATGGAATCAATAATTATATCGTTAACAAAGACAACAATGCTGTAAATCCAGCGAATGTCGGGACCAAAGTCGCTGCCAACTATCAATTTTCAATTCCTGCAAAACAGTCGAGGACTATAAAGCTACGACTGACAACCATGTCACCCGCTGACGCACAGAAAGCGAATCCTTTCAATGACAACTTTGACGCGACATTCTCCCTGAGGAGCAAAGAATCCGATGACTTTTACGAATCGATCAGTCCAAAGACCCTAACCGAAGATGAAAAGAAAGTTCTGAGACAGGCTCTCGCAGGAATGATGTGGAGCAAACAATACTATGAATACGACATCTCGAAGTGGCTAGACGAACACCATATTGACTTCTACTCTGAGTCGCAGAATACAATCCGAAATATGAATTGGTTCCACATGTCAAACAGTGACATCATATCGATGCCTGACAAATGGGAGTACCCGTGGTATGCGGCGTGGGACTTGGCGTTTCATACTGTAGCAATTTCGTTGGTTGATCCAGATTATGCCAAAGATCAATTGAGTCTAATGTTAAACGAGCGCTATCTGCATCCAAACGGTCAATTGCCAGCGTACGAGTGGAACTTCAGCGATGTTAACCCGCCGGTTCACGCTTGGGCAGTGATTTTCAACCACAATATAGAGCAAGCATTGTACGGCAAAGGTGACACTGCTTTTGTTGAAAACGCCTTCCAAAAGTTGCTCATGAACTTTACGTGGTGGGTAAATCGCAAGGACCCTTCGGGCAATAATGTATTCCAAGGTGGTTTCTTGGGATTAGACAACATTGGATTATTCGATCGCAGTGCACCGCTCCCTCCAAATGTTACCTTAGATCAGGCCGACGGCACCGCTTGGATGGCGATGTTTTGTCAGAACATGCTAACCCTTGCGACTATCCTGGCTCGCGACAATCCTGCTTATGAAGAAGAAGCGATAAAGTTCTTTGAGCACTTTCTGTGGATTGCGCATGCTATGAATAAAACTGGACCAAATACATTGGGACTATGGGATGAAGAAGATGGCTTTTACTACGACGTAATACGGTCTACAGACGGGCGAGCGGCCAGACTCAAAGTCCGATCTATGGTTGGGTTGATTTCTCTTTGTGCTAACAGCGTATTCACACCCAAAGATATCGAAAGAATGCCACACATCTTAGAACGGGCGAAATGGTTTGGTGAAAACCATCCAGAGTTGGTCTCAAATATTCACCGACCGGGCATTCAAGGTGCCAACGGCAACTATCTAATCAGTTTGCTAACTGAAGACCGACTTCGCAGAATTTTATCCAGGATGTTGGATGAGAAAGAATTCTTAGGACCGTATGGAATTCGGTCACTGTCTAAAATCTATGAAAATCCGTATACCGTCCAGTTAGGGGGACAATCGTTTAGCATACAATACGCTCCTGCAGAATCCCTCACAAATGCATTCGGCGGAAACTCAAATTGGAGAGGACCAGTGTGGTTCCCGTTGAACGCCTTGATAGTCAGGGCATTAATCAACCTTTACGCCTATTACGGTGACGACTTCAAGGTAGAATGCCCAACTGGGTCTGGTAAGCTGAAAAACCTCTACGAAGTGAGCTCAGAGATATCCTCTCGACTAAGCAGTACTTTCCTACTTGATAAAAGCGGTCGAAGACCAGTCTACGGAGGAAGTCAAAGGTTCCAAACAGATCCTCTCTGGAAAGACAACATACTCTTCTACGAGTACTTCCACGGAGATAACGGGGCGGGATTAGGTGCTAGCCATCAGACAGGCTGGACAGGGCTGGTTTCAGTACTCTTGAAGCTCAAAGGTATAGGCGGCGAGCTGACGGTAGAAAAGGGAAGGGAACAAGTCTTCAGACAACTTGTCGCCCCCCAGAACTGATTTGCCCTTGTGCGAAGAGTAGGCATTGTGGTAGGACTTGCGTCCAATAGCATAAGCCTACTACGATTTTCTCAAGCGCGGGGCAAACAGTTGTTTTTCTTCGATGAAAGGCCAATTCGCGTGACCAATTACCTGAGGATTTTCGAGACAGGTCGGTAAATGTTAACGGCTTTCGCCTAGGCTGGTAGGGTGGGAGAATTTATCCCGCACAGTTTTCGGCAGAAATGACGCACCCGGGGTCAGATGAATTAGGGCAATATATTCTCTATTACTTTGAAAATGCGAGGGGTGGGATTTTGACCCTATTTTGCCGGTAAATTATTGCCTTGGTCTTCTTGTGTTGGACTTCGGATCGGACAACGAAATGTTAGGAAAGAACAAGGCAATCCTCAATGAGCGTTTTGAGCCTATAGCATATTGATAACCTTAAACAGGAAATTGACACTTAATCTCAAGGTTCTATAGACGGTAGAGAAAAATAATAGCAGTAGCCTTCAGAATTATGCCTATCGTGGAAACGGAAAAGGACAACCATGCAGTATAATGTTGAAGTGAAGCATTCCGAGCCGACGTATACGGCTGTGATCCGAAGTCGCGTGCCACAAGAAGAATTGTCGAGGTTTGTTCCGGCAGCTTGCGGCGAGGTCTGGTCTTTCATTCGTTCCGCTGGCCTCCCCAAGCCAGGGCGTCTCGTGGCTTTATATTTGGGCGATGGACAAGGATCTGTCGAGATAGGAGCGGAAGTAGGCGAACGGTTTAGTGGCGACGACCGTATCCAGTGCTCGGAGTTGCCGGCAGGGCAGGCGGCAACAGCCGTCCATTTTAGCTCCTACGCGCGCTTGGGCGAGGCGCATGTGGCGATACGTCAGTGGTGTGTTCGCCATGGACACCAGCTTTGTAACGTTGCGTGGGAGATCTACGGCCATTGGCAGGAGAGCTGGAACAACGATCTTTCCAAGATACGCACCGATGTTTTCTATCTCCTTGGTGATCAGCTAAGGTAGGATCTCTTTCCAGTAAAGATGTGTGAGGGGGATTTTGAACCCTAATTTACCGGCAAAGAATTCTGCGAGTCAACTCAGGCTATGTTGGGATTTGGTAACGAATTTGCTAATAAAGGAGAGTAACCTCGACAGCATACTCCCACAAGTAGGACTAAAACCCGACATTCATGTTTTTCGGAAACTTGTACTGATTAACCCAAGCCAATTCATGTGCGGGGGTCCCACACTCAGTACTCAGGATTTACTAGTGAGCCCAAACCCATTATCGAGGGTTAGGGAGAACCTAGGAAGTTGACCTTCAAACTGAAGAGGAAGGAAACAAATCGAGTCCAATTTTACTTATCAATGAAAGATATCTCGGGTCAGACCTCGCGTCATCTAGCTCGCGGTCAACTGCTAGATTGAGCAACTCATGTTCACTTCTCTCGTACGCTTTTTCCATGAACTCGAATGCTTTGTCCACATCGCCTAGCACGAAGCATGTCAGAGCCATAAAGTAGAGTGAAACCGATCCCCCCTTATCTTCAGCTTCGGCGATTACCTTTCGTACCTTCTCTTTCTCTCCCCTATGCGCGTCCACGTAGGCCCGATAGAACTTTGCTTGGTCCGGATGGTTTGCTATTTTTTCAAATTCATCGATTCTACGAATTGCGTCTTCAAACCTTTTCAGATAGCACAAGGGTTGAATCTGGCTATAGTAAGCTGGTAGAAATTCCCACGAGATCTCTAGGGCTTTACTGTAATATTCGAGTGACGCCTCCGGATTTCCTGAGTAGTAGAGGGCATCGCCCATGTTGGTATTAATTATCGGTGAGAGAGGATCTAGCTCTATGGCTTTTCGAATTTCGGCCATCATTTCATTCAACGACCTTAACGCCAACAGAAAGTGGGCATACCATTGATGCGCAGTTGGATAGTTCGGGTTGAGTTCTATAGCTCGTCTGTACTCCGCATCAGCTTTTTTGAAGTTATGTTCGTCATAGAACAACATCATTGCGAGCGTGGCATGTGGTTCCGCTATACTATCGTCAAGCGAAATAGCTTTCAAAACAAGCTCTTTTGTTTTCATCACCTCTCCTTCTTCTCGGGAAATACGATTGCTCCTCAGGACGTAATAGCAGTCGGCCAATCCCGCGTAACCGAGCGCAAAGTTGGGATCTCTCTTTATCGCCTCCTGGAAATATTCGATTGCCTTGTTTAGCCCGGCTTTGTTTCTCTCATTCCAGAAATGCCTGCCCTTCAAGTAAAGTGTGAATCCTTCCACGCTTTCCGTGTGCCTAGATTCCAGCTTTTTCTTCTCTGCTCCCACGAGTTTGATTCTGAGGGCATCAGCGACTTTCTCAGCAATCTCGCTCTGTATCGCGAATATATCGTCCATTGTTCTGTCGTAGTTCTGCGCCCAGAGGTGCCCCTCACTGATCGCGTCAATGAGTTGAACCGTTATCCTGACCTTGTTTGCGGCTTTTCTTACACTCCCCTCAATCAAAGTTCCCGTCCGGAGATCTCTGCCTATCTCGGACGCCCTCTTTGGTGTGCTCTTGTATTGCATTATTGAGGTTCGCGCAATGACCGTGAGTTCTCGCACTCCTGAAAGGGCCATGATGAGCTCCTCCGTCATCCCGTCTGCAAAGTACTCATCATTGGGATCGGGGCTCATATTCTTCAGGGGCAAAACTGCAATTCTGAGATTGTCAAGTTCAATCCTGTCCTCAGGTTCTTGCTTCCTATGCATCAAGATCCTGTACACATTGACTTGGTGATTAACATTCTTGAGTGGAGTCGCGTCGAGCATCTCCAGTTTGAAATCGATCTTGTTTCGCACATGGTCGTAGACCTGCTGCGAAATGCAGATTCCCCCCGGTTCCGCCAAAGGCTGTATGCGAGACGATACATTCACGGCGTCTCCGAGTATGTCTGTTCCGTTCTCTACCACTTCGCCTACATGAATTCCTATCCGCAAAGCAATCTGCTCTTTCGGAGGTAGATTCGAATTTCTCTCGCGAACCTTCTCTTGAATAGCAATCGAGCATCTAACAGCTTGCAACGCGCTCGCAAACTCCACCAAGAATGAGTCTCCGATCGTCTTTACTTCGCGACCGCCGTATTCTCGAAGTATGTTTCGAGTTAGGCGATTATTCTCCTGAAGAAGTCGAAGCGCTATTTGTTCATTTCCTTGAGCGATTGCAGTGAAACCCACGATATCTGTAAACATGATTGCAGCGAGTCTTCGCTTTCCTGAGTCTATGGGAGTATCGCGCTCGGTCTCAGCAGCCAATAGTGGTCTCACTGTGGGTTCAGGGATACTAGCTCATATAAGTTTCAATCCTGAATCGAGAACGCGTACCATTATTTTCAGTGATAATCTCTGAGGCTATGACCTTCTCTTCTCAAACATTTCTTTCGTACAAATCTTAGGAGAATGGACTTTCTTTTTGCGAGATGAGGTCGGCCCCGATGCGGTGCCAATATCACTATTCAGATCAAAAGAAACAGCTTTGTGAAAAACTTCAGATGGTTTGGGCTTACTAGTAAATTGGGGTACAAATACCACTTCCCACTTAAAAGAAGAGGACTCAGATCACAATGGGAGCTGGAATATGATTTTGGATATCTTAGA
>JABDCJ010000070.1 GCA_013288145.1 Nitrososphaerota archaeon
GCACGAGACGACAGAATATTTATTGTTAACTCAACCAAGAATTCTCAGATTTTTTTTCGAAAATTCGTGAAGCAAAAAGGAACATGTTAGACTTTGGAATCTTGATATGTTTCAGCCTATTAGGTAACTATCTTATTCCCTTGTGCCTAGGTTTTCACTTGAGGGTGAAGACGGTGCAGCTTCTGACTCGGTACTAAACAAAGAGTCCAGCCAGTTTACCAATTCCTCTCTTCCGCACTTCGAACATTTCACTCGAGCGGTGGCCGGAACGTTTGAGGGCTTTGTGCCATTCGGATAGTTGATAGAATCACAGTTAGAGCAAAAATAGAACCGCACTTGAGATTCTGATTCGGACAATTTTCGATCTCAATCGACCCTGCTGTTCCATACCTTCACGATATCATCAGTCTTTGGAACAATGATCGATCTTTCCATCCATTTCATGGTCTCATCCATCCACTCTTGGACTCTCCCAGATACAGCATCCTTTGGAACGACTACAAAATAATCCAATAACTGTCCCGTGCGTGCAGTCGGATCTATTCCTACTTCAAGTGCTATGCCAGAGCTGACTATAGTTTTGATATGGTTAGTCTGCAATATACTGTCAAAATTTGTCCCGATAAAAGTATTCGTCCTATACTTGTAGATGCTCACTTCATTCGGGTAGGGCTTCAACTCATCGATGATCTGCCAACCCCAGGTATTAATTACGTTTGTAATTGGTTTTGTATCTTTGTCAGTGCCAACTCGATCAGGATTCTTGTAAATCCAAAAATCTCCTATGCTCTGCCAGTCGGGTTGGTTTGTGTATTGTGTGTACATCACTCGTACTCCCGCCTTGCGAGCCGCGTCACGAAGTTTCAGTAAATTTCCGATGATTCTATCGCAGTTAAAATGACCGATCATTTTCGATTGTACACTCTCGGGATTACAGGGATCATTCTGCATATCATGAATAACTAGTGCGGTGTGCTTAGGATCTATTATTTCCTCGAGAGTTTCTGGGATTTTCCGATTCCTAAAGTCAATCATTTCGGTAGGCAAGGCTAAGTGATCGAATTTAAGATATTTGGCTCTCTCGCCGATTTATGCCGGATGTCAAGCATTTTGTAGCGGAGAATCGGGAATTTTCTGAATGTCCTTAGTTAACTTCCTAGACGAAGCAGCCATTTTCCGCATGATCCGATTAAGCTGAGTAGTGAGCTTACATGAAATTCGCGTAGTCACCATCAGTAGCATCTCTCAGGGTATCGGACGTGGATACACTGCTTTCCTCGCAACAACTAAAGTAATGATCAACCCATCGAATCGCGGGACTTGGCTGGCTTATTGTTCGAGCGAAAAAGGCGGTAAATCAGACTATGAGGCTTTTTAAATACGATCAGGTCCTAGTTTCAATGATACAATGGAAGCTCGGTTCAAGAGGATGCCTTCCAAGTCCCTTTCTTTCTCATTGAATGTTAATGGCAAGGATTTCAAACTGAATCTGCTAAGCCGTACAACTCTAGCGGAAGCTCTGCGAAATAACCTAGGGCTGACTGGTACGAAGATTGGGTGCAATCGAGCTATGTGTGGAAGCTGCACAGTAATTATGGACAATCGTCCGATTTTTGCCTGCACCGTCTTGGCAGCAGAAGCTTTGAACAAGAAAATTGAAACAATTGAGGGTCTAGAAACCGGGAATAAACTGCATCCAATTCAGGACGCGTTCATAGAATATGACGCGGTTCAATGTGGAATTTGCATACCTGGAATGGTCATGTCTGCAAAAGCTCTGCTTGACACAAATCTTGATCCAACAGAGTCCGAGATAAAGACCGCAGTTTCAGGAAATTTGTGCAGATGCGGAACCTATCCAAACACTGTGAAAGCTGTGATTGCTGCTGCTAGGCAAATGAGAAATTCTAGGGTTGGTGGGATGCTCTCTGAGTAAGCAAGAATTCAAACCAACGCTACCCGTTGAGGGTTGGGTTCCCAGTTCATTACCTCGGGAACTCAGCGTCATTGGAAAGCCACTTAATCGTAGGGACGCAAGGGAGAAAGTGAATGGACAAGCAAAGTATTCTACGGACATGATCATTCCCGGAATGCTGTACGCCAAAGCGTTACGTTGTCCGCACGCGCATGCGAGAATTAGGAAAATCGACACCTCGAAAGCAGAGGCTTTGCCAGGTGTCAAGGCAATAATCTCGATGAACAATTGCAAGGAATGGATGACTTACTGGTATATGATCCCGCAGCCAGCTTTTCCGGAAGAGATTGCATACTCGGGACAGGATGTCGCAGTTGTAGCAGCTATCGATATCGAAGCAGCCGAACGAGCAATCCAATTGATTGAAGTTGACTACGAACCTCTCCCTGCAGTCTTCGATCCTCTGGAAGCTAGAAAGTCAAATGCACCTGTCGTTCCCATATTGGATGTAAATGTTAACGCAACTCGCAGCGGCAACGTTCATAGCTCTGATGTTTTTCAGCGAGGAGATATATCCAGAGGCTTCAAAGAAGCAGATGTTGTCGTCGAGGATAATTACAAACTACCAGGCCAATTTCATGCGGACATTCAGACAAGGTGCTGCGTGACAAATTGGGATGGGGAAAAACTGACTGTTTATGAATCATCCCAAGGCGTATGGAACGTAAAGTTACAGCTAGCAAAATCATTGGATCTTCCGGTCGACAACGTTCGAGTCGTCGTCAACTATATGGGTGGCGGGTTTGGGTCAAAAGCCGGGGCTCAAAGATACGTACATTATGCTTCAAAGCTTGCGATCATTACAGGACTGCCTGTCAGGTTCGAGCTGAATCGGCGCGATGAATTTGTGAGTCATCCGAGGAGGTATGGAGCTCACGTTAACCTAAAAGTTGGAGCGAAAAAGGACGGTACAATTTGCGCTGTCCAGTGTAAGTGCATTCTCGATCTAGGTGCCGGCAGTCTTTACGGCGGGGGCATCAGCGATATGATTCTCCACCACATTGGAGAGGCCTATAAGTGCCCCAACATGCACGTCGAAGTGACTGGTGTATACACTAATACTGTTCCGACTGGTCCACAAAGAGGAGTTCTCAATCCCGTTGGAGTATTCTGCATGGAATCTTCGATCGACGATCTGGCTTCCAAATTGAATATTGATCCCGTTCTGCTTCGTCTGAAGAATTACAGTCAGTATTCGAGCGAACAAAAGAAACGTCCTTACTCATCAAAGAATTTGGACAAGTGCATTTACCAGGTTACGAAAGAAATCGGCTGGAGTCAACGTGATGAGATCGCGAGGCTGAATCTTGGTAAGACTAAGCGCAGAGGTATCGGCATGTCTAGCTATGTTCTTGCAAGAACGGGTTATCCTCCTTACAATGCCAAGGCGCAATTGGCGATAAGAAATGATGGCAGTATTGAGCTAAAGACAGGCGTTGTGGAAATCGGCAGCGGTCAGATCACAGTTTTGTCAATGATTGCCGCAGAGGAGCTAGGTGTTTCCTTGGACGATGTGAAAATATTATGGGGCGATACGGAGGGTTCATTGTACTCACCGTCAAGCCATGCTTCCAGGATAACGACGGAGATGGGTCCGGCGGTATTGCAGGCGGCCGCTCTCGCCAGAGAAAAGTTGTTTCAGCTCGTCTCTCGGAAATTCGGTCTCAAGTCTGATGAGCTCCTCTCGGTCAATGGCAAGATATACGTGAAATCAAATCCATCTTTGTCCATTTCATTCAAAGAAGCTTGTTCGCTGATTCCTCCTGATGAGGAGATTTTCACCACCGGCAGCCGAGGGTACAACTCTGAGATGGAGGTATACAGACAGTTTGGTGCGCAGGCAGCCGAAGTTGAAGTAGACTTGGAAACAGGAGAGATTAAGATTGTCAAGATCGTCTCAGCCTACGATATCGGACGTGCTCTAAATCCCAAGCTCGTTCAATCTCAGTTTTATGGGGCGATAATGATGGGTCTTGGAATAGCATTGTACGAAGAAGGAGATTTTGACCCGAAATCCGGTATTTTGTTGAACTCAGACATACACCAATACCGAATTCCTTCAAGTCTGGAGACTCCAGACATACAGACGTTTACTGTTGAGGCGGATGACGTTCATTATCCTTATTCTGGCAAGCCAGTCGGTGAAGCGCCTCTAATGGGCGTACTTCCTGCGGTGAGAAATGCGATATTTCACGCAACTGGAATCAAGGTAAACGAATTACCGATTTCGTCTGCAAAGATTCTAGAACTAGAGGCGAACTAGCCAAGTGCTTTCAGAGCTTTCGGACTTTGAACATATCGATGTTGAAAGTCCTGAAGAAGCGGTCTATTGGCTCACGAAGTACGGGGACAAAGCGAAGATCATTGCTGGAGGCACTGATCTGCTCGGGTTGATGAAGGACAAGATCGTTGGACCCAAAATGCCAATGCCCACTCTGATTGTTAACATAAAGACGATTCCCGGATTTGACAGAATTGAATACGTCGGTGGAAAAGGGCTAAGAATCGGTGCCGCAACCACACTTTTTGACATTGAATCTGATGATAAGATAAAAGAAAGATTTCTTGCGTTGTCACAGGCGGCTGAGTCAGTTGCCACGCTCCAAATCAGGTACACGGGCACGATAGGAGGGAATCTGTGCCAACGGCCATGGTGTTCGTACTTTAGGCACCCGGATTATGTCTGCTTTAAGAGAGGGGGAAAACAATGCTATGCGATTACAGGAAACAACAGGTATTATTTTTCCATCTTGAAGAGAGGGATTTGCGTAATGTCGCATCCCTCGGACATTGCACCGGCGTTGATCGCGCTTGATGCAAAGATACACGTATTGCAACAGGATGGAGAGCGAACCATTCCCATCGAAGAGTTCTTTCTGGGACCTAGAAGTGTTCAAGAAACGGTCTTGAAGGATAATGACTTGATTACCTCGATAGAGGTTCCCGAAACCGATGAAGGATCCAGGAGTTTGTTTCTGAAGAGCCGTGTAAGAAATAATTGGGATTTTGCCCTTTCTACTGTTGCAGTATGGATCAAGAACTCGGCCGGAGTTTGTGATGATCTTCGGATTGCACTTGGTGGAGTAGCGGTATTTCCATTTCGAGCAAAAGAATCCGAGGAGCTTTTGCGGGGAAAACGGATCACGAAAAAACTGATTGAGGAAGCGGCAGAAGCAGCGGTGCTCAAGGCAGCGCCGCTAAAGATGAACACCTACAAGGTGAAGCTAACAAAGTCTCTGGTAAGGAGAGCTTTGCAGTCAGTTTGAAGAATAAAAGGAAGAGGAGAACCCATTCGGGCTCAAATAAGTTAAGCTAGTCTCCTCTACGGTGGAGTAATTGGAGAAATGTAGTAGACAGAGAAGTAGCCCACCGAGTGACAACCTTTCGTCCCCCCTTCGCCAAGATTTGTTTCATCATGCGCAAGTCCAAAAGATCAGTTTCCCTTACCGAGAGTATACCTCCCGAACGAGCGGCAATTTCGGCGTATCCCTCTAAAAACAAAGCATAGATTTGAGCTGAGAGTTCGACGCTAGCTCCGCTCTCCAGGAGATCTACAATCTCGTCATCTGACCTAATCAGATCCATTCACCCCCCGGAAGATTCACGGCCTGAGTCCCGAAAAGAGGTGAACGCACTCTCTCCCTTGGGTCCGCCCTGGTATACTGCGGAAGCTTTCTCGCTCTTTGATTCTTCAATACTAGAAATCGTATAGAGACGACGAGAAAATGACAGAAAAGATAGAAGAAATGATTCGAAAAATCGGGTTTAACCGCGACGTTCAGATGACATGAATCTCTGAAAGCTGATGAACCTTACATTTCACTGATATTCACATAGAAGTTGGGTAGAGTCCCGTACATCGCTCGCGCGAGCCTGGGGAGTGTAGGCCAAGCCCCAATCGGGCAAAAGAAGGATTCAAAATTACATCGGCAAGGTGATAGTTAGTTACTCAGTTTTCGTTACCTAGTTCTTTGAATGATTATGAATAGTCGCAGCAAATTTGATCGTCAGGTCATATTCAGTAGTTATCGCAAGCACATGAGCTAATGGAAACATTTGTAGAACAAATGAGTAAGGAGAACCCGAATCTCAAAATTAGGGCTGTATCCAATTCTGAGGAGTCTGTATCGGGAATTGACACTGTGTGTGCTCGCACCCGGCCCCGTTTCGTCAAAAATGGATGGATTCAAGACGGCATTCATATCAACGCCTTTGGTGCTGATGCCAAGGGAAAAGCAGGAGCTCGATCCTTCGATCCCAAAAAGATCCAAGGTTGTAGAGGACAGCCTTGATCAATGTATCGTCGGAGGTGAAATCAATGTTCCTTTCTGGCAGGGGTTATTGAAGACCGGCGATGTGTTCGCGCAGATGGTCAAAATAATCAACGGCTGGAAAAAGGGGAGACTAGGCGATAGAGAGATTACTGTTATGAATTCAACAGGTTTGAGTGCTGTAGACGCCGTTTGCTACTACGGAGCTTACGAAAAAATCTGTAGACTCTGAATCCTCACGACTTGCTAAGTTCAGTTCGTTCTACCGGCTCCCCTAATACTTTACACGCCATCATCAATCAGGTTAGATGGCACCGGGGATCGATTACCCAACTATATTGTAAACCGGAGTTTCGTCATCCGACTTTTCTCCACCGTCCAAATCCATAACTAATTCTTTGGTGGGTGGTTTTTCTTCTACAGGCTGTCTCTGCTGCTTGATTCTACTTGTTCCACTCCGCTACTAACGAGGGAGACTTGATCCTCGATCTGATGTGCGTCGGAGGTACTACGCTTGCAGCAGATAGGATCAAAAGGAAGACGCATTTATCTGGGGTATCAGAGCGTGCCCGGGATTCCATTTTCGGGACCGGCCCATGCGAAGACCATATTCTTCTCGATTCCTTGTTGATCCTTCACCAGGAAAAGTAAAAATTTCGTCTCCGAAGTTCGGAAGAAAATTCCTGCATCCGTGCCCGTAGCAATTTTGATGTGTGCAAGAGTTCACGGTCTGTCAATTTACGCAGCTCCTCTGGCGTCATCACCCGCGGAGACACTATAACTTCCCTTGCGATTGGAATTTCCATGAACTGGTCAATCTTCATCCCACCGGACTGTTCCAGCGCCCTTGTCCTTGCCGCGAACTCTGACAGTACTTGCCGCACTAGTTCCGTTACGGTACAGTTCTGATCCCTTGCTCGCTGGGTCAGATAATCCAGCAGTGGGAGATCCGAATTTCGAAAGTTAACCGCGAGCGTAGCGCGCGCCAGGGTGGTCAATCTCTGGAAATCAACCTCCAATCAGTTGATCCGATGCGATGCAGTGGTGCGCGCACGCACAGCAAAAATTCCGGTGAAAGGGCATTGGCACATGTCATTGAACTCTCTCTTCAACGACTTCGGCTTCGGCAATCTCGATGAGAGCTGCGCGGGTGGTAAATTTTGGAGTCCATGATTGCCCGTCGCGGATAGCCCTGTCTCTACCAAGTGGCGCAAGCTTCCACCAGCCTTGCTGGCACTCTCCCCCTATAGGGAATAATTGTCTCTTCAAGATCAAATCTTTACGTGCGAATTTAATCGTCGTGTCAAAAATCGATTTCCTCGAGTGTGGATAAACTCCCCTGAAATCCTGTGATTTCAATGCCTCGCCGTACCATGTGCTGCCCCGGAGTTCTCGCAAAACATCCGAGGTGCGCATCTTCCCATCCTCCGCTATGGACAAGACCAGCAATACCGGGATCTGTGGATTGCTTGGGACTGGACAGCGGACGATAACCTGCCGGAAAAGTTTCACGGCAGGCCGCCGTCTCGTTGTTTGATTCATCCCCGCTACCCCTTTCAGTTCTTGCTCCACGACTGCCGACAATTCGTTACGCGGAACCTTTCTCGGCCTACCCTTCTCCTTGTTCCGCGCTCAATTTCCTCTATCGCTATTGACCATCCGATGGGCATGAGTCGCGGAAACACGCGAGTTCAGCTATTTATCACGTGTCCTCCAGAAGGAACGACTTATTTCAGTTGGGAAGGAATGCTCTGAACCGAGGAACAAATGTCGAAGCATTTACTTTTTTGCAAATCGTTCCCACTTTTCCCTCGTCTTCGTAGTTGTTACGCGTCTCTCGTTAGATAGGTATGTCTCTCTGTGGCGCGACCTTGTTCAAGAGCACGTCGTGATGCACACAAGCCCTGTTGGGAACAAAACTGCGGGAAGTGACATGTCAGTTTTCAACGTATCATGCCCCAATTGTTCCAATGCGATTTCATCATCTCCTTGTTCAACTCTAAACTTGCCCAACTAAATGACGTGAGTCGGTATCGCAACGACTTACTCATCCTTCACGAGATCGACAATTGACTTAGAGATGTTAGCAAGGAAGAAAATTTCAATCGATTTGGAAAAAGTGCTTTTTGAGGAATTATCATTGCAAGTGTTTCCCGATCATTTAGGTAGAGAGAACATATTTGGGGCGTTTTTATTTCAAGTCTTCCTCAAAATTTCATATTCGAAGTTTGGAAAAAGTTATCTGCACCATTCTGACTTTACTATGCAATGATCTACAAATGAAGACAGATAGCATGAATTTAGCGCAAGAATGCTCAATTAGCTGCATTGCGCCGACAATGAGACTGCAGTTAGTAGCAAACGCCGACGTTTGCATGCCAATATAGCCTGAGGGAGGTCTCTAGCGAAAATGGGCAGATACACTCCAGAATTTATTCGACAGGTGAAAGAAGAATACGCCAAGAATCCCAGTTATTCGGTCGTGGCACAAATCTTCCAGAAGAAAGGCTACGATCTAGATCCGCGAACGGTGAAAAAGTTCGTGGCCGATTCCGCTTTTGCGCCCCCTTCCAAATTAGATGTCGCGGCGGAGAAAAAGTCTCGACCAGAAACTCCAGTCGAGAAAATTGCTCCGACCCTCGGAAAGTTAACCGACGGGGAGAAGACTGTTCGAGCGCTTGAGATGTTCCGAGCCAATGAATCTCTCGTGGAGGTCGCCATCACTCTAAAACTCGATCCCGACACAGTCATGAAACTCCACGAATGGTATCTAAAACTTGAAGGCAAAGACGCTGTGAACCGCTTTTATGAAAAACACGGGGAAAATGTTAGGATTCTAGAGGAAAACTCCAACTTCCGAACAGAGAATCAAGAATTGACAAAAGAGAACCAAAGACTACTCAAGGAAAAGGGCGACCTAACCTCAAAGAAAGAAACATTGGAGAAAACAAATATTGATCTCAGCCGCGACAATGCCACTGAATTTAGTAAAAAAAAGTGGCTGCTTGACAACAACCGGCAGTTGCGGGCCTCTTACCAAACTCTGGTGCGCGATGTCAGGAATTTGAGACGGAGGGAGGATGAACTGAAACGACGCATCGAGTTCTACACGTCGGACGTGAACATGTCGCTTGCAGACGAAACGGTAGCCCACTGGGCGAGAGATATTATCAAAAAACAATACTTCAGCGTTCTTTCGAGCACCATGAGAGCCCTAAGTGATGAAATCGTTTCCAATCCAGCCTTCGCCCAAGAAATGGACACTTTCGTTAAAGCGCCAGAATTACGCAAGAACTTGAAACCAAACATATCCTCTGCCGTTTGGCGCTCTGCCGTTTCACTCTATTCGAAGGAGTGGAGAAAGGCCTTCCAAGAGATGTACGAAGCCCACCGGAAAAAGTTGACGCAGCGCGCATCCGCTGGTTCTCTCCGAGTTTCCAACGAACAAACTCAAAGAACGATAATGGCAACTCTATCAAAAGTTCCGCCTCGCGCTCAAGCCGCCGCGCCCTCCCACGCCATTATCGCACGCCCATCGACTCTTCCAAGCTCTCAGAGACCGGGGACGCCGCCCTATGGCTTTCGCCAGAGGTAGGGGATCCGGCCCCTCCTTTCATCTCTCGTCATTCCACGAGAACATACCGGGCCGATTCCACTTCCGACGCACTGATCGAAACGCCCTTCCAGAAGAAAGAGCCTCGACAATGATCTTGAGCCCCTCGTGCACTTTGAGAATCTCATTTTTATTTCCAGTCACGGTGACAAAGACTCTTTCCTCGCCTCGGCACGACTCTTCTAGGACACCTTGCTCTTTCACGGAAACTATCGGCTCGGATAGAGAAAGAGTGGAAGGATAGCTACTCTCAGGTGGAAGAGCTAGTTCTGAGGCGGCGGGGGAATTAACGGCCTCTCGCGCCGGTAAATGGGTGACATCAGAGTTCGTTTTTTCGTCTCCTGCCGCGTTCTCCAGCGATTCATCCCTACTTGACCCTCTCCTCGATCGCCGGATCGCTTTCGACGACACCCTTCCGCCCCCGGTAGTTTTGGCGCCAAAACTTTTCTTCCAATCCTCGTACTCTACAGGATGTGTGCTCGGATCCGGTCTTATTCCCAAGAGTTCAAGCGCCACCGAAAATGAGATCCGACCTCGTTCTACCAATTCAGACAGGAACGGTTCGTGCAAGACCCGCATGTGGTTACTAACGTAGGACTTGCTTCTATCAATGAGTGAGCCAAGCTCTGCCTCTTTGTAGCCGTAATCTCCGATCACTCGCTCGAAAAAGCGGGCCGCGTCCATAGGATTCGGATCCTCGCGCATGTAGTTCTCAGCCAGTTTTAACTCGAGAGCTTCTTTGTCGTCGAGGTCCATGACTATGCTCGGGATTGTCGAGAGACCGGCCGCTCTTGCGCCGAGATACCTTCGATGTCCCCACACCAGCTCGACCTTGTCGCTCCCGCTGATATGGCGAACGCCTATTGGCTGAAATACGCCTCTTTTTCGTATCAATTCGACAAAGTCCGCGTCGACAGTGGGATTTCCTCGCAGGGTGTCGGCGGAGATTATGATATTATCCAGCAGTATGTTTTCCATAAACTTTCTTTCGGTGCTCATTTCCTTTGTCGCCAGGATTCCCATGCTATCAAATTGTAAGAGGCGGGAGAGAAATTTTCTCTTATTAATCTATCGACAATGAGCATAATAAATCTTTGTAAAATCTTTAGGGCGTGCGCACACGCACGTACCTGAAGAGTGGGGAATAAGGAAGGGAAAAGAAAACGACGCCCTAAATTTGAATACAATCTCCCTTCTCTCACTCCAGAGCAAAAACAATTTGTGAAAAAGCTGAGGTATATCGAAAAGGTCGGTGACAAGATTTTCTTCAGGACGCGAAAATCTAGACAATCATCAAGGGGGATAGTAACCGGACTTTCCACTTCGATTTGAGGATGCCTTTCAAGGCGATTCAAAAATCATGCGCGTGTACGCGGGTCGAAGGGAAACATTCACGGTTTGAGAAGCCGAATTCCATGTACCTTAATCGTTCAGAACCGTCAGTTTCTCCTTAATCAATTAGTCAAACAATGTTA
>JABDCJ010000071.1 GCA_013288145.1 Nitrososphaerota archaeon
AGTAATGGTCAGGGTGTCTCCAAGCGGAAGGAATGGCCCGCTGGAATCCAATGAGTTCCTAATTCCGTAAATCACATAATCCCCGGGGGAATACGAAAGATCGGTACTGGAAAAGCAGACATCGCCATTAGCGTCAGCGGTGGCCCAGTAACCTTCCCAAACACCATATGGATAATATAGTTCGGTGTCAATGGCCATTCCGGCACCATTGCCAATATGGGTACAATATCCTTCCCCTTGAGAAATGGTATGCGGGCTAATAGCGAAGCTAGTTGGACGACGAAATTGAGCTCTGTCACTGCTCTCACCTGAAAAAGAACCAAACTCGAACTGAGCATTACCGCCATCGACTTCATCTTGGGCATACACGGCTGCCCCTCGAACTTCGTAAAAATAAGTATTCCCTAAGATAACAGTTGTTGGGTCTGAGAATGTGCAAGCGGTCGTACAATTAGAATTCACAGCAATACCTAGATCTGCGTACGTTCCGTTAGAACCCTGCTTTCGAAACACTTGAAACCTGGTCGCATCGGGGCTGTTGCTCGTCCAGTTAAGAACCATTCGGTTGCTTGCGTCCGACCACGCGACCGATAAATTTGTGGGCGCGCCGAGAATAGGCCAGGACTTCCTTGGGCAGTTTAAAATAGTATCTGTCGGAGCACAGTTGCCAGCCCGTCCTGAGGCCACATCCGTTGCCGCGCCAGTCGTTGTACCCGGGAAAATCCACGATTCGAGCCGATTCAGCGTCCACTGCAGCTTCAAAACGCCGGTCGTCAACATCTCCATTTTCTGATAGATATACGAATGGCATGGAAACTGTCCAGGTGATCCAACATCACCAGGTACTGATCCAACATTATTGGTATAATAGATGTGCCTTGCAGCACCTCCTCCAATGGTATCTTGATAATGCCCAGTGTTATCTGGTAACTGCACGGGGGTAAAATCCGGAATTGTAGTGAAACTATCTGCTTTATCGGTGGTACCGTAATAGCAGGTATCTACCCCTGCCTGATAACTGGATTCAATAATATATCGCCCGCCAAATTGAATTCCTGTCGGCTTGTTAACCACGGCTTTGTGAATGAAGTTGACAGCTTTCGCCCCCACATCCCAAGTTCCTCCCGTCGCAGTACCCTCCCCCGTTGGTGCATCGGACTTACTCATACTAAGGGTAGTGGAGAACGTTCCAAGGTTGTCGGTGATAGTAATATTGTGAGAAGCCGCACAGTAGTCACCCACGGCATTTGACAGAGTTCCCTGAATCCGGCCAAAGGTATCAACACAACCACTTCCAAAGGAGGCCGTAACATCAAATGCCCCGGTACTGGGGACAAAGGAGGCCGTAGTAATCGGCCATGTCCCGCAATCAACTGTTAATGTGCCCGTAATTGCATTTGTACTTGGGTCTTGTACCACATGCCATAGAAGACCAAAGTCGTCAGTCCAATCGCCCCCCAAACTCTGACAGGGAACTAAGGCAAACAGGGATTGAGTTGTGAAGAACCCAACAGCAGCGACACACAAGAGGGGCAATAGTCTTCGCATCATGTCCTTTACGAATCGGAATTATTTTTTCGGATAGTATACAAGTTAGCGCACGTTGTCTACTTAATAAACGTAGGAATATTCTAGCCGCCGGCGCTCGGGGATCCGTCTGTCCGCCGGAGCTTCAGCGACCGCTCACCACTCTTGTTTCGGCCGCCCCGATCCCGGAAAAACAGACTCACTCCACCGCTCAACCGGGATCACGATGCGATACTCCCGGACACCGCTCATCTGATACTGATACGAATCCATCTTGTTTGTACTTGTGTAGGTCATGACGACCACCTCCACTCCCGAGGTGGTCGAAGAAACAAAGCCGCGAGAAGGGCACAAAACAGCGAACCCTCCCATAAACCCATGCTCGTAATTCGATCAGGATCATAGGGGCCTTCGGCAAAAAGACTCACGGACGTGGCCCCGTTTTTAATGGGAACGATTTCAATGATTAACTGGCGAAATTTGACATATTCGGTCATTATGGGCCGCTTCCTTTCAAGTCGATAAAAGACGCACCGATGGAACAGAGACTTTCTCAGTTGGCCTGATCTTCAGTGGAAACCCGAATCCAGATGCCGACACATTTCCCTGTCTGCTCTTTCTTGCCCACACCGATTCCTCTCGCCCGAAATTGAAAAGTGGGGAATATTGTATCCCCACCAGCCACAAGCTTAGCTTTCGATTCTCTAGTTAATCATTCGCACGAAGCGCATCGAGCGCATTCCGTCTTGCCTCGCCTCTGGTATATCCCTCGCCTTCATAGTGGTCACCGTCTGTGGTGTACACGTGACATCGCCACATGTCCGGCCCGATGACTTTCGTGATTCTGTAATAACTGACCTCTTTGACCTTCGCTCTTGCCATGGGACCTCCTCGTAGTTGTGGGTTCACTCGCTTGACACACTTCTTGTACCGGGCACAATGAAATCACTGGCCTTGCTCTACAAAGCCAGACACACCTGAGAAAATCCCTAACTATTGAAATGAAGAAATCAAAACTGATCGTGGCTTACGTTCGCGTCAGCACGTTGGATCAAAAGAAAAATGGATACGGAATCGACATTCAACGTCGCGACGTTCGGGCTTTTGCCACGAAAATCAAAGTCGAAGTTCATCGCATGTATTCAGACAAAGCTGAAAGTGGAATTGCTGAGGACCGCGAGCAGCTTCGGAAACTACTTTCCGATTGTGAGCGCGGAAACATCGGAAGCATCATCATCCCGTCCATCGACCGCCTATCTCGTGATGTCCGGATCGCTGAAAATCTATTTTGGAAATTCAAGGAACTGGGTGTCCGTATTCTCATTGCAGACATGCCGAATTACGACGCCAGCAACCGAAAAGACGTGTTAATACGGCAAATCCGAGAGGCAATTGCGGAAGAAAACCGAAAGGAGATTATCGAACGACTTTGGAAAGGCCGGAGAGAACGTGTCAGAAACGGGCGCCCTGCCGGCGGCATGGTGCCCTACGGATATCGGCGTCGCAGGAAACAATTCGTCGCGCATCCCGTGGAATCCGTAATTGTTCAGAAGATTTTCAAAATGATCAGGGCTGATTATTCAGGAAATGAAATCGCAAACGCACTGAACAAAAATGGATACCAGAAGCGAAATGGAAAAGCATGGAATGCCCGACAGGTTTTGGCGATCGGACAGCGACACGATCTATACAAGCAGGGTTTGTTCCGCTACGGATCGGTCTCCACGACGAATTCCAAACTGGCGATCGTTTCGGGGAAGTGACGGAATTTATCTATGCGCGGCTTTGTAAAGCAAATCTCGTCAGCAAAGGATCGATAAGGAATATGCCGTAGCCAATGGCTAAGTTTTCCAATGGTTGAACGGCGTTTGTCGGATTTAGCGACTTTAATTTGAATTTCTTATTTTGGGTTTCACTAATGCGGGATCGACACGCAGGATTCTTTTTTGTTCCCCTTTTACTAACCACTCAATACAGGTTTCGAGTTGGTCAGTCCATGTATCGGTTGGTGATGGTGATACGGGTTGCATAATTTCGATCAACGCTGGGTCTTCATCCCTCGGTAGGAGCCAATCTCCAACGGCAAATTGAAACTTTGTCCAGTCCTTGGTTGAAGGATGCATGTTGACCGCCAGAATATCGAATTCACCGAAGCGATACGGACGTGTGTTTTCGTTCGTGACCTTATTCTTCCCTCCGCGAGTCTTCTGAACTTCTACGACATACAGATCAGTTTCAGAGGGGTAACGGCGCTTTGAAGCGATTTTAGGCACTCCCTTTTCCATTCGCTGCAACTTGACTTGAATACGAACTTCGCGACTGTCTCTGCGGATCAGAAAATCATACGGACGATCGTTTAAGAACTGAATGGCTTCCCAGCCCGACTCGATGAGAGGAGCAAGCGTCTTCTCCGCGAAAATAGCTTCGGCGATGATTCCCCGGACTCCGCGTTTTGTGAGATCTGACGAACGAGTGATCGCGCTGAGAATGACATCGGAAATTACCCCCCATTCTTTTTCAAGCGGATGTTGAGGGAAGCGTGCTTTTAAGTAATCGAGCAGTATTATTTGATCTTCAGGGGTGCAGTCGTCGATCAGGGCCTTTATTTTATCGACAGCCTCGCTCATTTACGTGGCCGCCCTGGTTGTTCAGACTCGTAGGCTACCACTTCACTTCGTTTGAGGAGAATTTTGCCAGCGATCTCAAGCGTTTCGAATCTATTCTTTTGTATCAATCGCAATATTGCCTGACGGCTGACGCCCCGTATTCTTGCAGCCTCTGCCTGAGAAATCCAGTCAGTGGTCCGTGTTGGCTGAGTCGATAAATGGGTTGACGACGTCAATCGATTATTGTTACCCTTCTTCATCAGTGAACCGCCGACAACAGTGTGAGAATTCGCAATGGTAATTAAGTTGAAGGAACGCCAAAATAGACCTCGAAAGCGCATGAGCACAGAATCGGCAATAAAACGGGGAGACGAACTTCCCCTTTCGCATCCGTCACATCTTTTAGTCCAGACTCCATATTTCGCATCCGAATACGGCGCAGCATATCTGGCTGACTCCCTGGAACTTCTCAAGGTGCTACCGGAGGGCTCCGTCAATCTCGTTGTGACTTCACCCCCGTACGCCCTTCATTTCAAAAAAGAATACGGCAATAAGGACAAGAAAGAGTACATCAATTGGTTCCTGCCCTTCGCGCGAGAAATCCGCAGGGTACTGACCGATGACGGCAGTTTCGTCTTGAACATCGGTGGAAGTTACAATCAGGGAACGCCTACCCGTTCGATTTATCACTTCAAATTGATGATCGCTCTTGTGGAGAAGATCGGATTTCATCTCGCCCAGGAGTGCTTCTGGTATAACCCGGCAAAAATGCCGATGCCAGCAGAATGGGTGACCGTTCGCAGAATCCGGATAAAAGATGCCGTTGAATATGTATGGTGGTTTTCAAAAACCCCGTGGCCGAAAGCCACGAACTTGGCGGTGCTCAAGGAATACAGTGAGGACATGATTCGCCTGAACAATCGTGGTGTGCGGGAGACGGTGCGTCCGTCGGGCCATATCATCCACGACTCATGGGACAAGATTAGCGCAGGCGGGGCAATACCCTCAAATGTGACCGAAGCCGAATTCGAAGACGTTCCTGAGAGCATGCTGAAGATGGGTAATAACGCCGCGAACGATGTCTACACGAAGCGATGCAAGGAACAGGGAATCAAGATTCACCCAGCCCGTTTTCCTGCCCTATTGCCGAAATTCTTTATCAAAATGCTAACCGTGGAAAACGATCTCGTCGTTGATCCCTTCGCCGGATCCAATACCACAGGCGCTGTTGCTGAGAGTTTGAGGCGTCACTGGATCGGGAGCGAAGCTGTAGAGGAGTACCTCAAAGCCAGCACGTTTCGATTTGAAGACATCGTAAAGAAAGTAGCTGATCCGCCCGCATATCCAAAACTTTTCTAGGAAGTGCTACATGTAGAAGGTGCGACGGCGATTCAGGCACCTGAACGTAAAGGGAAAATCGTCTACATCGGCAGATACTGCCCAGCCTCTGCGCCGAAATAACGCTCAAAATACAAAATCCCAGCAAGCTTTAGCGCCTGTTGAAAAAAATATTGGACTTTCTTACCAATGGTAAGATATTCTTACGTCACGAAGGGATTGTTATGACGTTAGAAGATATCCAACTCGTCCTAATAAATGTCCTCAGGGAAGTTCAGGAACTCTGTGGACGCAAGTGGGAGGGTCTGGCTACCACAGGTAAGCCCATTGGAGATCTCAACGGATTCGATTCGCTCTGCTCCATCGAAGCCACGGCAATTGTGGAGCAGAGACTCGGTGGTACACCCCTGGGTCCGTCTTCTTTATTTATCTCCGAGGAAGGAACGCGGGCCCTGACATTACAAGAAATTTCAAATCGCGTCTATGCGCTGAGAAAAGCGCTTCAGGGGGAATCATGAATGATCTAGCTCGACGCCTTCGAACGGCACGAGAACACGCCGGACTGTCTCAGGGACAAGTGGCCAAATTATTGTCTATGCATCGTCCGACAATTTCGGAAATCGAGGCAGGTAGGAGAAAAGTTTCATCCGGAGAACTGACTGATTTTGCGCGTATTTACGAAGTCAGTATTGATTGGCTCCTGGGTTCTGATGTGATCGACGGAGTGCTGGACGAGAGGGTGCGACTTGCCGCAAGAGATCTGACGAAATTGAAGCAGGAGGACCTCGACAAAGTTCTAAAACTACTTTCTACCATTCGTGGGCAGATGGAGCCGAAGGCATGAACAGGATGGCCCTGTCTGTTGAAGCCGTGCGTGCAGCCGCACAATTGCGAACACAATTTGAAATTGGACCTGCAGAAAGCGTGTGCCCTTATGATCTGGCGATAAAACTAAAAATCAAAGTCTTCTTCAATTCTGCGCCGAGTCTCGAGGGTATGTATTCTCCCGGTCCGACACCCGCCATTATCTTGAATTCTGAGCGCCCAACAGGTCGACGAACATTTACGTGCGGGCATGAAATTGGACATCATGTTTTTGCACACGGATACCGAATTGACGAACTAAATGAAGACAACTCTTCCGCCGGCAGCCCAGAAGAATTTTTGGCGCAAAGATTTTCGAGCGCTCTCCTTATGCCAAAGATTGCGGTTGATTCGGCCTTTGCTCGGCGAGGATGGTCCCCTGCGGCCGTACAACCAAACCAGTTTTATATTGTTGCTCGGGAATTAGGAGTCGCTTTTTCAGCATTGGTGGCCAATTTGGAAGTCAACTTGAGAGAGATTTCAAATGGTCAGGCCGAGGGACTACGGCGTTGCTCTCTTCCAAAGATAAAGGAATCACTTGCCGGCATGATTGTCGCCGGAGATGTTTTTCAAATCGACAGGCATTGGCTTCGCCCCACGATAGATGTAGAGGTTGGAGATCGCATTATCGTTCCCGAAGGGAGCCATATTGAAAGCAGCTGTGCAATTCGCGACTCCGAAAATGGCAGACACTTTATTGCGAAGGCATCGGGAATAACGAAGGTCAATTTCGAGGCATCATCCCATCAACTCACGCTGAGGATCAGCAAGCGGGAGTTCAATGGTCTTGCGCGATATCGGCATTTAGAGGATTCAAGCGATGACGAGTAAGCACTATGTAGAAGACAATAATCTCTCCATCGCTTGGATCAAGGCCCTGCAATTGGTGAGCGCACCGGGAAAGAAAGAAGTTGCCCCCTTAGTCGTTTCTATTACGGAGTTTGATGAGAATGGCAGGCCAAGGGAATCATCCGCAATTCGGACATTGATTGACGATTTGTTGGTCAGTGAGGGAATGCAATCGGTAGAAACGGTGGCTAGTACGATTTTCCCGTTTCGGATGTGGAATTCCGAAGCTGAGCGAAGCGAGCTTTTTGCGAGATATTTTGCCATTCTTCCCAAATTGCGGAAGGCATCTTCAAAAAACAAGCACGGCATCTACTTCGAAAGAATGATTTCAGGCGGTCCCCAGGCCAATTCGAACCAGCTCGATTTCGTCATTAACGCCTATCTTTCAAGGGATGGCGTTCGACGCAGTATTTTCCAAATTGGGATCTTTGATCCTGCCGTGGATTTAACCATGTCTGCTCAACGCGGCTTTCCGTGCCTGCAACACGTCACTTTTGCACCAATGGCCGATAGTCTTTTGTCGGTTAATGCCTTCTATGCCACTCAATACATGGTTGAACGTGCCTACGGAAACTATTTGGGTGTTTGTCGTCTCGGTCAGTTTGTTGCCCACGAAATGCATCTCAAGCTTGCTCGTGTTACCTGCTATACCGGCATCGCCCAATGTGAAATTGGGAAAGGAAAGCTTGAAGAAATCCTGTCGATGGTCGATCCGTCCTGACCGGAGACGAGAGAGAACAACAATATGAATCTGCGAGAATACCAATTACGGGCAACAACGACTGACCAAAATCCACGCGCGTCGTGGAGCGCGGACGAAGCTTCAAAGGAACCGCAGAAACACAACGTCATCCCACTGATGGGCCTAATCGGAGAAGTCGGCGGACTCCTATCGGAATATAAAAAAATGCTCAGAGACGGCGCTATCCACGAACAATTTCCTCAACAGGTCGCCGAAGAACTTGGCGATATTCTTTGGTATGTTGCAACAGTCGCTACAAAATTTGGTCTCGATCTGGACAAAATCGCAGAACAGAATATCCTCAAGACGGAGAATCGCTGGCATGAACCTGGCGAGAAAAGAAAACTCTACGACGACGGACTACCAGATAACCAACAACTACCGAGACAATTCTCATACAAGTTTTCACACCGTGAAATCGACGGGACAGAGCGGTTGATTATTATCGACAACGCATCGAACGAAGATCACGGCGATCCATTAAGGGACAATGCCTATGACGATGATGGATACCGTTTTCATGATGTTCTGCATTTTGCGTTCGCTGTTCATCTCGGCTGGTCACCCGTGTGGAGAAAACTCCTGCGTAATGGAAAGAAACTCTCAAAGAGAACGCCATTCGCCGTGGATGATGCTGAGGATGGCGGCAGATCTCAAGTGATCGAAGAGGCTATCATCGCTGCTGCATATGTTTATGCCGATAAGCACAACTTCATGGCTGGAGCAGGGGCAATAGATTGGCAACTGTTGCGGCACATTAAACAAATGACCGCCAATCTGGAAGTCGGTGACCGGACAACTTGGGAATGGAATCGCGCGCTCTTGGACGGATTCAATGTCTGGAGAATGCTTCGAGACCACAATGGTGGTACGGTCTCTGGAGATCTCCTTACAAATGTCCTATTATTCACACCTACGGATATTCATTAACCCCGACCGCTTTTGCCTGCTTGGATTCGGTTTAGTCGTGGAAAAACAGACTCCGGCACCTTTATTTCCCATGTCGGAGGATACCATTGCGGCAACGGGTTGAAATTCTGGGTGAACTTCTGCTTTATTCGAAGGCGACCGGAATCTCCTTGATACTCGGGATGCATCACGCGAGAGTATTTATCTACCTCGCAGAAAATATTCTGGCAATCCATTGGCTGTAGTGGGCGCCCCCAAAGCGTTTGGAATTTGAGGCCGAGGCGATCAAATTCACGATCAGCCAAGTCCGTCATAGCATGAATAATGTCAGCGTCATCTAAGCCGGCAGTGTCGGCAAAGCACTTCCGGATTCCATCGCGCGCTCCCGGTCCTGCCACTACGTATTGACTCTCCGGAAAATTGATAATGGAGCTGTAGTTCAAATCAATGGTGAACTGGAACGCAAGGAAATCACCCAGAGAAGGGTATTCCCTCAGAATTGAGAAGACACCCCCCAGGGATTTGGCGTCAGAGATCTGCCGTGGGGCACCACTCTTCATCATAAGTTCGATGAGTCGAAGATGATTCCTGTGCTTCCGTGCATTGCCAAAAGCCGGTGATGGCATTATATAAGCCGCAGAATAGAGTCTGCCTCCATTTGCCATTGCATCATCCAGCAGCCTTGCATATCTTTCATATGCGAAGCCCTTCCAAGTGATCGGCCCCAAATCATTCGTCAACATTACCCAAGTATCAATTCGGTTGAATATTTTGAACAACATTGCCCGAAAAAAGATTTCTTCCGGACTCTGATCTCCTTCATAGAGAACGTTTCGAATTAAAAATTGGCTGACTCTGTCGGACGCCCGATAGGTATTTGTGAATCTGTGTACGGAAAGAACAGGATCATTCGTATATGGAGGAGGTGCTCCTGCGACACGCTTCATGAAAATGTCTTGTCGCTCCGTTGCAAACCGCCAATACGTGTCGAATACAGGTGTAACGTGCACTACTCGTCCCGGTGCTACCCGAATTGATCTGAACACTTTCGCAGTCGCACAGGCTCGACCAGTTGACATCAATGTTTCGATCCTTGGTCAAGAAATGTCACATACGAACAGATTGCGTGTGCAATGAGCTTTGCCGTTGGATGCCCCGCGTTCTTAGCCTCACTCGCCAATCGTTTTGAAATACTTTCCGGGACTCTGGCGCTAACCGGGACCATCTTCTCATCAAGTGGAATCTCTTCAGGCCTTTTGAAAAAGGAATCGACATCGTGCCTTTTAGCCATAGGAGTAAGGTTGGCATTCAATACATACGAAGTCAATACGTATTGATTTCGTCTGTAATTGGTGGTCGGCTAGACTAGGATCTTGGTATGCCGACGGTCATGGAGATCTAATTGCCACGGTACGTGGCGGACGATCGCGCTGCAGGCATGATCGTGCATGCTCAGCGTCTTTCTGCTATTCCCGCACGCGAGACCGACGAACCGCCTGCGTAATCACTTCAGAAATCGCCTGATTCTTGCTCTTCCGTTCTTCGGTACTTACCGTCTGATACTGCACTTTTACGCGATACCCACGAACTGTTTTTTCCGTCGCAACTTTGGCAGGACCGGCTTCGTCGAGATATTCAATAAGTTCTTCTGGAAGCAAAAAGCGCAGTTTTTTCTGAACGTCTTTGCCAAGCGATTTTGAAACATGGGCCTCAAGGCGCTTTAATGCTTTCCTGTCCGTGGAAATGAGAACTGTCAGATCGTATCCCGCTGCAATACACTTCTGGGCATTCCCCAGCTCCTGTTCCACAGTCGAGCTCACAGAGATTTCGCAAGCAATCCTTCGATCCTCGCGTTCCAG
>JABDCJ010000072.1:0-5136 GCA_013288145.1 Nitrososphaerota archaeon
TCCCCGTTCTCCTGCCTCCAATTATCTAGGTAGCTTTGTACGGTGGATTCGTCCCCCAAGGCGACCTCTTGTGGCATCTTGAAGTAAAAAGGACAGTCGAACATTAGGAGAATGACAGAGTTCCCGGATTCATCAATCCCAGAAACCCGTTCATCCTCAGGAGCACGACAGAATGGACAAAAGAGGGGCAATCAATTATCTGTTGAATATTCAAAATGAAAAAAGTGTTTTGGGTAACTCTTAGTTTGAAAGTAGTCGCTGAACACACTCCAAGCTGAATATTTTATCATAAATACCGCCTGAATTACCATCTGAACCCGGTTGGATTTTTGCTCCTATACTCCGTTTCAATGCCCAAACCGAATACTCACTATTTTGAAGTAAGAATCAAAATTGGCGGATATGCTAATCTGGTTTCGGATCCCGAGAAACTTAGGTTGAAGATGCCTGTTTGGACGCCGGGTTCTTATCTGGTCAGGGAGTTTTCAAGAAACGTTCTCGATCTAGATGCGGAACTTTCTCCTTCTGGAAAGAAAGCCGACTCGTACAAAGTGTCGAAGAACGAGTGGATTATTGAAACTGAACGATCTCCAGAGATCGAAATTTTCTACAAAGTCTACGCATTTGAATTGACAGTCGACACGAGCTACCTGGACAACCTGCACGCAATCATAAACGGTGGCAGCGTTTTCGTGTATGTGGAAGGGATGGAAAATATCGAAGGAGTATTGGATATCATCCCATTCAGCGAATGGAAAGAAGTCTCAACTGGATTAAAGAAAGTCTCCAAAGATGATTTCGAGTTTGTCTTCCCGAACTACGACATATTGATCGATTCCCCAATCGAGATTGGTAATCAGAAGGTCCATAGTTTCGACGTAGGCGGCAAGAAGTATGAAGTCTCTATTTTTTCTCAAATAATGTTTGATCAAGCTTCTTTCGTGAACGACCTGCGCAAGATTGTTGAAACAACGGTGAAAGTCTTTCAGGACGTTCCGTACGACAAGTATCTTTTTCTGGTGGATTTGATGAACGATAATTCATTCGGCGGATTAGAGCACCTGAACAGCACTCACTGCATCGCTCCTGTTTTGAGGTTGGATCCTCCCCAGGAGTACCATCATCTTCTCTCGCTCTTTTCTCACGAATTCTTCCACGCGTGGAACGTCAAGAGGATGCGCCCCAGAGGACTGGGTCCCTTTGACTACTCCAAAGAGACTTACACTAAATCGCTATGGATCGCCGAGGGTGTCACGAGCTACTATGACGATCTATTGATCCGCGGGTCGGGGATCTACACGATCAGTGAATATCTAGAATCTTTCAGCTACAACGTGAGTTTGATGAAGACCCTTCCGGGAGCGAGAATGCAGAGCGCCGAAGAAGCAAGCTTTGATTCATGGATTAAACACTACAGGCAAAACGAAAACTCGCCCAACACGATCTTGTCCTACTATACCCAGGGCTCTGTAATCGGCTGGATGCTCGACATGGAGATCAGAAAGAGCTCAGGGTTATCCAAAACCCTGGACGACGCGATGAGAAAGACGTACCGAGAAACCTTCGTCGCCGAGGGCCGAGGTTTTTCCGATGAAGAGTTTGAAAGAAACTGCGTCGAAGTAGCTGGTTCTGATTCGATCAAAGAAATCTTCCGGCAAAGGGTCTCCGGGAGAACCGACATGGATTATGATAAGTACCTCGGTTATTCGGCTTTGAAACTGATGCCTAAAAAAGTCGAACCCAGGGCTGGCTTTCTCGGCGTCAGACTGAGGGAGGAATCTGGAAAGGGCCTTGTAAGCACTGTCTTATCCGCTTCATCTGCCGAAACTGCAGGACTATCTGGAAACGATGAGATCGTCGCGCTAAACGGAATCAGAATGGACAAGTCTCGACTTTCATATTATCTTCCGAATCGAAAGCCGGGAGAGCTTGTTTCCTTAACGGCTACTAGACAGGGAGCTTTGATTCAGCTTGAAGCACGCCTAACTGAGAAGCCGACGCTGGAATACAGAGTTGCGAAGAAAGACGAAGCGAGTGAGGAAGAAAGAAGGTTTTTCCAGAGCTGGCTTGGGGCCGATTGGTCCGCCGAGATCAAATACGAGGACTATAAGCAGTCACCCTCGAAAACAAACCTCCTAGAATACGTGTAGGCACAGGCGCGATTAAGCAAGGTTTTAAGGAAGAACGAAGTGTACTAGTATAATGATCCGGGGAAAAAGTGGCTATTTGCCTCCCGATCATGCAAAATTGGAATTTTAGAGTGGAATTAATTTGGGTAAGAGAAAAGTTCTGAACGAATCCCAGCTTAAAGAAATGGTGCTGGCTCAAGAGGGAGAAATGTATGGTCAAGTGATAAAGCTAGTGGGAAGTGACCATCTGATAGTAAAGTGTGCCGACGGAAAGACTCGCCTCGGTAGAATCAGGGGCAAGATTAGGCGAAGGGTCTGGATTCGACTTGCAGACATTGTTTTGCTGGTCCCCTGGGACTTTAAGGAATCAGACAGGTGCGACATTATCTGGCGATACACTGTTTCCCAAGTGGAGTGGCTTAGGGCGAACGGAATGTTGCCCCCGGACTTTCAGTAGTCCTTTCATGAATATTTTCTAAACTATTACCGAGTGCAATGGGCCAATTTCCGACTCGGGATTTGGTACTCCTCTTGCAGTCAGCTCTCTGCTGTCAAAAGCGCAGAGTAGAGTTATGTGGGATTTGGGCAGTAACGTCCCGATTGATTTGTCGAATTCTTTGTAGCCCTGCAGGTAACCTTTCCTTACAAGCATGTCAGTTTCGCATAGGATAACCAGTCCGGAAAAACCCAGTTTCGACGCTTCTTTTTCATAGCCAGTTATTTTTTCGATGATATCCTGAACCGGCAGGAAAGTTTGCTGACGCCCCGAGGAGAGGAAAAACTCTTCAGAGTCTGCAATTTTCATTTGTTGTTTTTTCTCGTAGGCAGCCACGTCAAACCCAGTATCCTTTAGAGATAGCCGGATTCCTTTCACGCCTTGTTTTCCGGCGACATAGATCAAGGATGCATTCTTTTCGTCGACCGCTTCTCGGCAAAGTGAAAACAACTTTTGTTGTTTTTCAGCATGCGAATCGAAAAAATAAGCCGCATGAATTCCTGGCGCTAGAAGGTCTTTGTCGCCAGGACCGTCGGGAATCTCGGTGCTTGCTGCTGCCATCCAAATCCCGTTAATTTGACTTTCATCTTCGACAGTCTCAATTCTGTAATCTTATTGTTTTCTATCATAGCATCCCATGGTCATAGATGTGAATCTGAGAATACGACATTCATTCGGCTAATGAAAAAGAGTCGTTCAGCTGACTAACAGGTTTCCTCCACAAACCTTAATCCTTGGATTCGAAGCTTCCGAAAAATTGAGAAGATGACTGCTCTAAATTTCCGGTCCCATTTACAAGTCAAATCGAGAGAAGAAACATCTGCAGGTAGAAAACGGGTTGGCTAGCAACCTATTGTTACAGACCTTACTGCACCCATAAATCGAACCATGACAGTTTCGTTAAATGCGTCGACATTTGAAAAGGGTTTATTCTTTTGAAATGAAGACGGTAATAGTCTGTTCCGTAACGGATTGCGCAGGTACTAACATCAGAGAGCGCCTGCTTGAGAGTTTCCCCTTCGAGGCAACCGATATCATTTTTGATCGAAATCCAGTTTATCGTATCGGTTCCGACATCTCGCTTGTCAGTTCGAGACAAAGTATCATCTTTGTCGATCACTTGGACGATGTATTTCATCCAAACCGGGCGGTCTTCATTTCGAGACATTACGCCGAAAGTGGAATACCAAGCCTCACAGCTCATTTTACAGGAAATTTCGGGAAGGCAGATTTTGGTGGAAACCCTGGGGAGATTTCGAGGTATTCTCCCTATCTTCTCAAAACATACATGCAGAATTTGAAGACGAAGAGCCAAGACATTGCTTCAAGGTACAATATTACGCTCGAAGCAACGCATCACGGTCCGACTGCACTGAAATCAACTGTACTATTCGTTGAGTTGGGCTCGACCGAGATTCAATGGATCGATGTAAACGCGGCTGCGAAGATCGCCAAAGCGCTGATAGAAACATTGCGTACAAGGGGCAACCAATTGGAAAAGTGCGCTGTGTGCATAGGCGGAACTCATTACTCTGAAAAGTTCAACAATGCTCTGTTCAATTCTGAATTCGGAATCGGACCAATTGTCCCAAAACACGCTCTCGAATATTTCAGCTCAGCCACTTTGAAACAGATAATGGAGAAAAGCGACCAGCCGGTCAGTTATGCAATCATCGACCGTAAAGGGCTGGGAAAATTCAAAGAAAACGTGATGCGAGTCGTGGATGATTCCGGTCTGGAAAAGATCCTGGTCTAACTATTCTCGAAAAGTGAGTCGACAAATTTGTCCAGATCAAATGGGACGAGGTCGTCGTACTCCTGACCGACTCCCAGAAAGAGTATCGGCCTTTGCGTGATGAATGCTACAGAAAGAGCCGATCCGCCTTTTACATCGGCATCAGCTTTTGTTAAGATCGCCGCATCAAAGTCTGTGTAAGTAAGAAATTCCTTGGCCTGCGAGAGAACGTCGTTACCGGCAAGAGAATCTCCCACGAAAATCTTGATGTCGGGCTTAACGACCCTGACGATTTTAGACATCTCTTCCATGAGGTTCTTGCTCGTCTGGATCCTCCCAGCCGTGTCAATTATTACAACGTCGACGCCGTGAGCCGCCGCATATAGCTGCGCATCTTTAGCAACGGCTGCCGGATCAGAACCATAAGATTGGGCGATCGTCTTTATGTCGAGACGATTTGCGTGCTCTGTTACCTGCTCGATCGCGCCTGCCCGATGCGTGTCCGCCGCGGCAATGACCGCTGTCAGTTTGTTTTTCTTCAAAAGACGAGCAAACTTTGCAACTGTTGTCGTCTTTCCGACTCCGTTTATCCCAAGAAACAGGACAATGAACGGTCCCGAATGATCTTTCTTGTTTTGAGCGGCTCTTTGTTTTGCTAGTTGTATCACGTCGAGATGCTTTGTGTTTGCAAAAGTTTCTCTGATTGCCATCTTGAGCTCGTTCAGAACGTACTTCTCCCGATCTTCAGATCTCGGGATCTTCATTCCTATCAGTTT
>JABDCJ010000072.1:5146-10693 GCA_013288145.1 Nitrososphaerota archaeon
TTCGTACGAAGGTTCGCATTCAGACTTTCAATGACTTCGGAAGCAACATCACTTTCTATCAGCGCGACTTCAAAATCCCAGAGGAATGCATCGATGTCTTCTTTGGAAAGTGTTGTGTGAGTTGCGATTTTCGCGAGAGATCCGAGAGCAGATTTCAGCTTGTCAAACAAGTTGAAAAATTACCTGCCCAAGAAACTGGGTTATGCCTGTCCGGTTAGTCTTTGCAAAACCGCGCGGCTTGATTCCAACCGCGATCCGATCTCCCGCCGCTGTTGTTCGAGGGCGGAAGCTGCGCGCTCTAACTCTTTCTCCCTTGCCTGGAGAAAAGCCTTCGACGAATCAAGGTCTTTCTCGATTGCAACGCCAGCGCCAACGCTAAGTATCAAGCGCTTTGCTTCGACATCAGAAACTGGTAACAACAATCCTCCGCCAATCGGGATCAACAAATCGGTTTTCGGAGATTGCGACAGGGCATCAACGGCTTGAATTGCCGCTCTAAAGTCCGACAAGCCAGCAGAAGCTGCTTGAATCCTGTTCACAATGTCATTGTAGTATGCCTCAAGCGTTTGTATTTCGGAAACTAACTGATTCAGCTGCCGCTCCGCCTGTTCTTCGGTCATCTGATTTTGTGAATTGTAAATCGGAAGAGAAGCTCTGTTGCTCATTTTTCAAAAACTCAGGTCCTTTTTGACTAATTCCTGATTGTTCGTGCTTCTCATTTATGCCTTTTTTAGCCAAATGCCCGGCTGAGAATGACGAGCTCTGAACCGCGCGTCTGAGTTCCCACGAGAACGCCCGAAGTATTTCCGACGAATCCTGAACTAACGAAAGGAACTCCGCCGTTTATGGTGGCAGGTTCCGGATCAAATCCCAGAGTTTCTCCTATAGCATTTATTTCGGACTCGGTAGCTATTGGATGGACCAAAGCACCGGAGTTTGTCGCCGAGATCATCGCGCCGACTTGAATAAAGGAACCGATCCTCATTTTCCTTACTGGTACCTCAAGTGCTCTCTCTACGTCTCTGGCGGACTCGTCACTGAAAACATCGGAAATTATCGCTCCATGATCATTAGCTGTCATCAAGTTGCCGATCGAAGTAAACCGGGATTCCAATCTCAGGACGTTTTGTTCGGTGGATTCTGCAAGATTTCTTACCTCTTCGTCCTCAGATAATCGGGACAAGATTATCCCCTTGCTATTAGCGGAGGACAGGGGGCCCAGGAGTCTCGAACCACCGATCGAGGCAGGAATCGTCTTAACGCCCAGAAGTTCGACGATCTTGTCGTTTTTTGTCTTCGGCAGACCATAGGGAACTAGGCAGAATTTCTCGTTGGCTTTCAGAAAGATTCCAATATTCGCGCTTCTGTAGATGTCAAATAGATGTATGTCTGTCAAGAGATTCCTTTTGCCTTGGGCTTTGATGGGATAATAATCGTGAAAAATTGTCTGTTGGCCGGTTAGTTGAGAGTTGCGTTTTGCTTGTCTTTTATCTATTCTGCCAATGGTTTCCTATGAATCCGATGGAATTACTGCCTTTCATGAAGACAGGGCAGCCCGACCGGACACAGTACTAATAGAATTGAGACCCAATCGATACCAATTATAGGTTAGGTCAAAGACCACCAAGAAGTTAGGTAACTCCGCAATATGAGAACAGGTTCGGTGGGTAACCGGAGCGCTGAAGATATGGTGCGCACTCTCCCTGCAGAAAAGAAATTAGCTATTTCGGAGATTAGAAAAGAACTATTGGATAAGGGATATCTTGAGGAGGTTGAGTACGACCAGATCAATATTGAACCCGTTTTAATTTATTCAAGATCAGAAAAACAAGTTGTTTTCCTTAGACACAAGTGGGAAACAAGCGCATCTATTCCACTACGAAATCTCGACGACCAGGAGAAAAACGAAGCTGAGTTAGAAAAGAAATTCGGTGGTGTAATCGTTAGCGATGAAAACGAAAATCGATTTTTGAAATTTACTTTGCCAGAACATTGTTCTGATTTTCTTATTGTCCTAGGCAAAATTTCATCCGCTGCCGATTCTAAAATCTAGATCGAAACTGAAAAGGAAATTAATCGGAGATCTCCAAAGAAGGAAAAATTCTGAATTGGGTCGAAGAGAAATTTCTCTCCACTCAATATTGTTAAATAGGATTTTCCTCCAAAGGGTTGAGGGTTCCGTCCTCGAATCACGATTCGTTCCCGCTAAAGCTCGTACTTGATGACGGATCGATTTTTGACGGTTATTCGTTCGGGTACAGCTCCGAGTCTCCAGTTGTCGGGGAAGTAGTATTCAACACCGGAATGGTTGGATACACTGAAACTATGACAGATCCATCTTATGCTGGCCAAATTCTATGTTTTACATACCCTTTAATTGGAAACTATGGTGTTTCTGATTATTTATTCGACGAAAATGGAATTTGTCTGGGATTTGAATCCACGGGAATCAAGACTAGAGGAATAATTGTCGAACAGTCAGCAAAGGAACCATCGCATTACAAGATGTCGCGCACCCTGGGTCAGTGGATGAAATCGGAGGCGATATCTGGAATAGAGGGTGTAGATACTAGAGAACTTACCTTGCATCTAAGAGAAAGAGGAGTGATGATGGGCGCGATTACCAGAAACCCCGAAGAAGGTATGCGCGCAATTCGCTCGGCGGGCGATTACTCTTCTATTGATTTTTGCAAGCTCGTTTCAACAAAATCTCGCAATGTCTTCGGCAAGAACTTGAATGGAAAAATCGCGATTGTTGACTGTGGGTTGAAGATGAACATTGTAAGGAGTTTGGTGCAAAGAGGTTTCGAGGTGACGGTTTTTCCATATGAGACAAGATTCGATCAAATCTCCTCCGGCTTCAATGGACTTATCGTAAGCAATGGTCCGGGAGACCCGAAAAACTGCGCGACTGCCGTAGATCTTTCCCGCAATGCCATCGATATTGGACTTCCGACCCTTGGAATATGTCTTGGCACACAGATAATTGCCCTCTCCCAAGGCGCTGATACATACAAGTTAAAGTATGGACACCGGGGTCAGAACAAGCCCTGCATTGATCTCAAAACCGGCCGCAGCCTTGTAACAAGCCAAAACCACGGATACACGGTGGACGAAAAATCCTTGGAAGGAACCGGATTAGAGCCGTGGTTTGTAAATGCCGACGACAAAACGATAGAAGGTTTGATTCACAGGAGCAAGCCATGCATTTCCGTCCAGTTTCATCCCGAAGCATCGCCAGGACCCATTGATGCAGGTTATGTCTTTGATATTTTCAAAGATCTCGTTGCGCAATCAAATTGAGAGAAAATTATGCCGCTTGATCGATCGATAAAAAAGGTTCTGATTCTGGGTAGCGGCTCGATCAAGATCGGCGAGGCGGGCGAATTTGATTACTCTGGTTCGCAAGCTCTGAAAGCGCTCGCAGAAGAAGGCATACAGACGGTTCTTGTAAATCCAAATGTCGCTACCATTCAAACAGATACTCGAATGGCGGACAAGGTGTATTTCCTGCCCGTCACTCCAGAGTACGTGGAGCAAGTAATCAAACAGGAGCGGCCGGACTCCATACTTCTGAGCTTCGGAGGTCAGACCGCGCTAAATTGCGGAATCGGGCTCGAAAAAAATGGCACGTTGTCAAAGTACAATCTTCGTGTACTGGGTACGTCAACGAAGGGAATCGAACTCACCGAGGATCGTGATCTTTTCAAAATCAAAATGGCTGAGACGGGGATTGATTGTCCCGTCAGTGAGGCCGTTTATTCAGTTGAACAAGCAAGAGAAGTAGCTGCTCGAATTGGATACCCGGTCATTGTTAGAGTTGCATTTACTCTCGGAGGCCGCGGAGGCGGAGTCGCTTACAATGAATACGATCTCGACTTGATTGCAGAAAAAGGTCTTGCCAACAGCATCGTTCACCAGATTCTGATCGAGGAATACGTCGGGTCTTGGAAGCAAATAGAGTACGAAGTGATGAGAGACGGCTCGGACAATTGCATTACAATTTGTAACATGGAAAACGTACTCTCGATGAGAGTACATACTGGCGACAATACCGTAGTTGCGCCTTCCCAGACCATAACTAATCAAGAATACCATACTCTAAGAGAGATTTCAATTAGAGCTGCAAGATCTGTCGGCATTGTGGGCGAATGCAACATACAGTTTGCGCTCGACATTAGCTCCAGCAAATATTATGCAATTGAGATCAACGCTAGGCTTTCCAGATCTTCTGCTCTTGCGTCTAAAGCTACAGGTTATCCGATCGCTTTCGTTGCCGCGAAGATAGCCCTGGGCTATTCTCTATCAGAACTTACCAATAGGGTGACTGGCATGACATCGGCTTGCTTTGAGCCCGCCCTCGACTACATCGTTGTCAAGATGCCAAGGTTTGACTTTCGGAAATTTGATCGAGTGCGCCGTGAACTTGGTAGCCAGATGAAATCAGTCGGCGAAGTGATGGCGATTGCACGATCTTTTGAGGAAGGCATCCAAAAGGCAGTCAGGATGCTTGACATCGGCAAGAATGGATTGATGGACTTCAAACCGATTGGTTCTCTCGAACTGATTGAAAACGCGCTTGTTCACCCCACGGATTCGATTTTCTTTGTTATCGCGGAGGCTCTTGTTAATGGTTATTCTGTTGATGAAATTAACCGGCTGACCTGGGTCGACAAATGGTTTCTGTCAAAGATGAAGAACATAGTTGACGCCGATGCAAGGCTAATTGAGTCTGCCAAGAATGGTGATGAACCATCGGTCGAAGAATTGACGGAGCTTAAGAGATTAGGTTTTTCTGATTCGTGGATTGCCAAGAGACTGAACTATCCTGAGAAAAGAGTTCGCGATATTAGGGAAGATTACTCGCTGCGACCTTTCGTCAAGCAAGTGGACAGTCTTGCGGCGGAGTGGCCCGCGAAAACGAATTATCTTTACACTACTTACGAAGCCAGAAAGGACGACCCAGTATTTTCTTCAGAGAAAAATGGTCAGAAAATTATTGTCTTGGGCGCTGGTTGTTACAGAATTGGAAGCTCAGTTGAGTTTGATTGGTGCACGGTTAACATGGTTTGGGCTCTTCAGAAAAGGGGTTACGAAGTCGTTGTCATCAATTGCAATCCTGAAACCGTTTCAACCGACTATGACACCAGTGACAGGCTGTACTTTGAAGAGCTGACCCTTGAAAGAGTACTAGATATCCACGATCTGGAAAAGCCGATCGGCGTCGTCTGCTGTGTCGGAGGGCAGACTGCAAACAATTTGATTCCCAAACTAGCCGACGCTGGAATTCGAATACTTGGCACATCGAGTGTAAATCTAGACCGAGCTGAAGACAGAGCAAAGTTCTCGGATCTTCTCGATAGGTTGGAGATTTCGCAACCTCGCTGGGTCGAAGTGACTTCTGAGGAAAATGCTGCAGAGTTTGCCAGTAAGAATTATCCGGTTATACTTCGCCCTTCATACGTTTTGAGTGGAGCTGCTATGAGGGTCATCTGGAGTGAGCACCAGCTTCAGGACTTTCTTCGAGAAGCGGCGGAAGTATCCCCG
>JABDCJ010000073.1 GCA_013288145.1 Nitrososphaerota archaeon
ATAGTTGGAGAACGCTAATGCTGCTTTGGGTTACTGAGGAACTTGTTTCTGCGAAGCCTAGGTCAACGAAGCCGATTGTGTTTGCTGTTGACTGGACTTTTGCCAGAACTCCTGGGTTACCAGGTGCTGTGAGTCCTGAAAGTGCGACCGCATTGTTAGAAGTTGAAGAGCATGTTGGAGTTCCAAGATATCCGCACGCAGTATCTTCGGTTCCAGATGGAAGGTCAGAGCGCGCGCGTATAGCAGGTGCAGGAAATCGAGACGTCCTCTTTGATTTTGGCTCGGGCTGGGGACAGACTATGATTGTTGCCCTCACTGAATATGATCTCAGGATGGCGGTGGGAATTGAAATCGATCCTGAAAGGTGTGAAGAGGCCTCGCGTAGACTCGATGAGTGGGCAATTCTTAGGCCAGAATTGAGTCTACGATTCAGAATCGTGGAGGGGGATTATTATGACGTAGCTCAAGCACAGATTCCGGAAGCGCCCATCGAGGAGGCGACAATTGTGTACTACGGCCATGGTAACTTGATTTCAGTAATCGCTGATTTGGAGGAAATTGGGTGGAAAGATGTGACTGCAAATGACAAAAGGCGCCTGGTGTATAAATTTCCTTACGTTTTTCCAGAGATCATGCCAGACGTTGTGGACTTTCCTTATTTTGTCTCAAAGTATCCATTTACGACCACGGCTTCTGAATCCGATTGGCTTTCGAAAGTGACTGGGATGACAAAATCATCCCTGCATCCAGGCGCTCCCGACTCTGTCGAGATGTGGATGCAATTGAAACACGACCTTCGTCTTACTCAAAAAGTGCAATTGTTCGCCGAGTATATGAGAAGATTAGAGAGTATTTTGTAAGATGCCTATACGAGTGAGCCCAAAACTCGGCAGACAATCTACTTCGAATACTTGCGATTTGATTGACAAAAATCATGCTTCGATCAGTGTCACCAGGAAAAGAAGATTTTTCTCTTCCTGAGTTCACCAGATAGCTCTTGCATTCGCGCCCGGAGAAGCTTCGCGGTGTGCAACAATTCAGCGTCGTTCCACTTGCGCAGTTCGAGTGGAGTGAACACGTGATTCGAGACAGTAGCTTCGGCTATCAAAGACCGTTCTAAGAATTGATCGATCTTCATCCCGGCAGAAGGTTCCAGCGCCTTGCTCCTCGTTGCGTACTCCTCGAGTACTCCCCGCACGAGCGAGGTCATCGTGCAGTTTTTGGTCTTGGCTTGTTGCGTCAGATAGTCTAACAACGGAAGATCTGAACCCCGGAAATTAATTGGGACGGTAGCTCTCACTTCAGTCAATCAGACGATTATCTCCAGATGGTTTAGGTGCAGTGCGATGCGCGCACGCACGGCAAAAAATCAAGGTGAGGTCTCGTTTTAGGAAAAACAATTCGTTGAGATAAAGTACGTAGATCAAATTCATCATCGATTTCAGGAAATAGAAATTATCCTCAAACTTCTTCGTCCCCGCGTAAGATTAACGCTCTGCAGGTCTTGTACTTTGGCTCCCATGACGGACCTTCTTTTATCGCACGTTCAAATCCGAGCGGAGTCAGCTTCCACCAACCTTGCTCGCACTCCGGCCCGATGGGGAGCAGTTGGCGCCGTATTGTCAAATCCTTCCTTCCGAACTTGGTAACTGAGTCAATGACGTTCTTCTTGGATGCCATGTAGACAGCTTGAAGATCCTCGTCCAACAGTTCCGGATACCACGCCCCGCCACGAATTTCTTTTAGGACGTTGCCGGTTCGCATTCGCCCTTCTTCCGCTCTTGACAATACAACTAATATCGGGATTTGTACGTTGGAGCTGGCGGGGCATTTTATGACGATCTCTCGGAACACCTGAGTGCGCGCCCCGCGACATCGGCTTAATCCTCGCCGCAATTTTTCCAATTTCTCACGACCAAAGTCTCTCGGCAGTCATTTCCTGGCATGAGACCCCCGACACCTACATCTGGTCTATTTATCACATGTCTTCGTTCCCAATTCCAGGAGCTAGTCCCTGCGCCCGTTCTCCCGATTTCCACTAGCTCTTTTTCATTGGTTTTTCAACAGCGATCGAGGAACCTCTCTCTGTGACGAAGCCATATCTGCTTCGAAGGAAGAAAGTAACAATTTCACGAATGTGGCCCGACGTGCCATCGCAGAATACGCGGGGGCGAGAAAGATACGCAAGACAAGCGCAGAGAATGGAAAACTCGAGGACTATTTGAATGGCTTGTCGAGTAGAGCTGGCTCATATCCTCCCATCGACTATTTGCTCACCCCGCAAGAGCTTGCCAACTGGAGTGACGAGGACTTGTGGCGCCTCGCTCGGCAATTGAAGGGGAGGAGATAAGAAGTAGAGTCCGCCCTGCGAAAGCGGGGGTTTTTTCGTTCGATGGTGAACGTCAAAAAGATTACAACCGTTAGTTGCAAAACTCTTTCTACCTTTTGCTCTCCCCGTCGAATCAGTACAAGCTATCGATGAATTTCTGTTCCTCCCTCTAACGTCTCGATCATCCTCCTTACGGCATAGCGAAGCACTTCTGCTTTCGTGGGCGCTTTCAAGTAATCCTAGAAAATTGAATCGCATACTATGGTTTTGTTGTCTAAATATCCAGGCTCGACACCACTATAGTTTTCCAATGGATGGTCTTAGCATTCGCTGGTGGATATTCGAGATAAGAAACTAGCAAACAAGAAGACACCCTTTCGCAAATCCGGCGAGGTTCGCCGATCAACCGAGGACTGATCAGTTCCTTTGTAGACCTACCCGGTTTGAAAATTTCTCTTCGTCACAATTGAAGCAGGGATTCTAAGTAAAGGTTTCAAACGAGCAAGGATTCTTCCCGTCGATAATATCTGCAATTACGAATTGACTGCGATGCTCGTGCGTACGTTGCCCTAATCCCTTTACATTCATTATTTTCTTGCCCTCTCTTAGCATTCCTTCCTTGTTGCCATCTGGACTTTTCAATCTCCTAGCTATCGAAGTTCGTCAAAGGTTAACTAGGCCGACATCGCCAATTGTCCCTAGATTGATAAATAAACGCAGATGCAGGCAGGTGAAAGCATTTGATCGCCTAAAAATGCACAACAAGATCAGACAACCACAATTGAACGCAGTAAAGCTGCAAATGATCTCAGGGGGAGGCGTCTGAAGCTCCATTTGGGAAAACTCACACCGGAAATGGGGCAAAAAATCCGAAGCATCTATTCGAAAAAACCAAGCTACAAGGCAGTGGTCGACGAGCTAGGCGAACAAGGGATCCGCGTTGATGCCCGAACGGTCAAGAAACACATTCAAGAAGAAGCAGCAAGCCATGCAACAATAGCCCGGAATCGGGATGAAACATTGCCGACGGGTAAAAGTAAAGATGATTATCAAAAATCATCCGATGAAGAGTTGGTGAGCAGGGCGATAACATTTTTCAAGCAGAACATCTCCCTCGTGGACGTCTCGATTGCAACGGGCATGACGCCGGAGAAGACCTCCAAACTCTATGCGGGCTATCTCGAACTCGACGGGCGAGGGATTCTCAATGAGCTTTATCACACCTATGGACGTGAGAAGATCTTGCAAATGAAACGGTCACTGGACCTTGGCGCCAATGTTGCGTGGATGACGGATATGATCGACAGTTTGAATGACGAGCGCTCTTCGTTAGTCGAGAATGTAGATCTTTTGACGGACGAGATTGACACTCTCACTTCGCGCTATGTCTCGCTGGATAAGACTCGGCGGCAGCTGAAAGCCAGCAATGAAAAATTGCGGGAAGATAAGGGTGATCTCGAGTTTGAAAAGAAAATCTTGGAGCAAGAGATCGAGCGTTACAAGAAGAGCGACTATGTCGTCAACACACTGCGGCAGCTCAAAGATGGCCTCGAGGAGATAATGGAAGAGACCGGGTTCAACACTATTATCAACATGCTCCACGATGCGATCGTCGCGCAATTATCAAAGAACCCAGACTATGTCGAAACATTTCTGACATACTTCAAAATTCCCAAAGGACAGCGTCAGCTTCTGAGACTCACCCCGCCGGAGGAACTCCTGAAAAAGATCTTCGATGACTTGGACCTCGAACTTTATAGAAGAAGTGCAATCCGTTGGTCAATCGAGCGCAGGCGACGGGAAATGCTGGCAAGTACGAAACAAACAGCTACACCTTCCCTGGTATCAGTCCCGCGTTCTCCGGCAGCGATAGGCAATAAAAAACCGCCTGTGCCCATTCCGAAACTGCAGGTGAATCCCAAGTTTTCGACGCCCGCTCCTAAAAATACTCTCCGCCCGGGTTCCCCGGGCCCAGTCACTTCGATCAAGTATTGAGGTAAGGAACTTCAGAGCAGCCCGTATGGAATGTTCGCCCGACAACATCTTGCTTTTGCTAAATGCAGATAAAGAACAGATCTTACTGGGCAAGTGAGAAGATGAAACTGCTCTATGAGTGAAACTAATTCTCAGGCTATTTCCTTGGATTCGCCTTCCCAGTACGAATTGGTAGAGGAATCCGACGAGACGAAGAAGAGACGTTTGGCTCGTGAGAAGAGGCAAAAATCTGCCGCCGAAACCATGGTCAATTCGCCCGTTTTCTCGCCTTCATCTTTACTACCAAGCCGAAAGGATCTTACTATGAAGATTCAAGATCCTGGCGTGGAGCGGCCAGCATCCCCTGTTCAAGCCACGCGTTTTACTACCAAGAGTCAAGCTCCACTTCTAACTGATTGGGAAACTCGAATGCTCGAGAGCGTCGGGATAAGGGGTGTCAAAGCTACGGCTCTTGAAATGCAAACTACAAAAAACTACATCCACCAAAGGATGTACCGCATAAAATTGAAGCTCGTAAAAGCCAGAACCTTTCAAAGGGACATAGAAACTCTCTGCTTTAGATTCCCGAGTTTGAGAGGATTCATGGATTGGTACTCGTAGCGGGTCGCTCAAAAGCTTCGTTACAAAGGCCGAGAATCAGACGCCAAAGCAAGTGGTATCCGTCTCAGTTGTCGTAGTGGTCCCGGGATTCAAAGTTGAGGAGGTCGTTTCCGTAACCGTCCCGGTTATTGTCGTAAACGTTTCCGTCGTATGATAAACGATCGTGTAGACGGTGTCCCCGTAAGAGGTCGTCGTGACAGTTGTAGTACTTGGAACCACGGCGCTAGAAGTTAGAGTGCTCGTAGTGGTGGTTGGACTCGTGACCGAATTTACGCTCGTACGGGTCACATGCTTTGTAACAGTCTTGGTCACCGTCACCGTCTTTGTCGTGGTTCGATGGCTAATCCAGTTTGGCGAAATTGCTTGAGGGCTTTGATTCGGAGCATTTGTCGGTACGCAACAAATAGAGCTTCCTGCGCATCCCGATGTTTCAGTGGCTAATAGAGTAGAGGTTGTGGTTGTTGTCTCCGTCGCAAGCGGCTGAGTGAGCGTGGAGGTCAAAGTTGTGGTCGTATCCCCGGAGATAATTGTTACATCAAACACAGATTCGCTTGCGGTAAAGGTTGCGGTGATAGTATCCGTCTCAGTTGTCGGGCTCGTGGAAGTCACGATAGTAGTCACGGTAACAGTCGACTCCGGGTGGGTCGTGACGTTTATCGTGCATGTGCCCGTCTTTGTGGTGTACGTGACGTGGGTGACAGTTTTTGTAACCGTCTTCACCCCCACTTGCCCTAACATAATATTGTTGACTGGCGCGCCAGCCAGATTACAGGAAGAGGGAGCTGAAGATGTCTTCGACGTAGAGCACTGCGACGACGTTGAAACAGTTACGGTGGTCGTAGTCGGCGTGCTACCGGCACAAAGGATCCCAGGAAGGACTCCTGCCTGGTTGGCAGACGCAAAAGAAGAACCGAGGGAGAAGCTTAGTGCGACGATAATTACGAGAGGCACAACTGCGAGTGGTCTTAGTGATTTCCCGGTAAGCGACATATTCAGATGCGGCTTCCGAATCGAGCATCCGCTATTAAACAAAACGTTTTCACGAAAGCTATTCTATCACGATATCGGCAAATGATATACTTCTTCTGTCTTTTTTGTTGTGATTGTTTTCGATTTCGACTTCTTCAAATAACCGTATCGCAACTTATGTAAATAGGTCTTTTTCCCAAGCCTCACTTATCAACGACTCATCGATAACTCAAATGATGGCAATCTCGGTTGCTGTGATCGTAGTTGCAGTAGTCTCAACGTGGTACCTGCGGCGACGACGAGATTTAGAGCCTCTCCCGCAGAGATAGAAAAGCCTGTTCAAAACGGGCATGTCACGAGAAGTCTAAACTCCGACTAGAGATACCTCCAATTGCTCGCTAATGCTCTAAATAAGTTGTAAACCGACCCTTAGGAACAGGACTGGATAAATAAGGGGAAGAACGAAAAATGAGCAATTTAGAAGACACTCTCGAGAGTGAAGCTCCCAGTACCCTTAGAATCTGCCCTTGAGTTATTGCAGTGCTCGATCCTCCCAGGCTAGTTATGAGTTGACCAAATATTAGAAATGGCACAGCAATGCAAATGTATTTCCAGCAGAAGTGAAAGAAAAATTGTTTGCTATGCCTCGGTTACTGTAATTGTCACACTGCGAGATGGTACGGTGTTGCAGTAGCAATTTGTGGTAACTAAAACAGAGTACGTTCCCTTTGGAATCAGACTTGGATCAAAACTGCAGGACAACGAAGATGTGACCGAGGTCGTGGTAGCACTAAGGGTAGGGTTCCATGCAGTTACGCCACATGAGTCGCTGCAGTAAGTCGATGTCGAACAAAAACCTCCCGAAATTACAGTAGAGTAGTATATTGTTCCAGTGTAGTTTCCCGTACCTGTTGCAGTGATCGCAGAATTGGCAGCTTGACCTGCAGGCACTGTAATGCTAGTTGGATTGGCAGAAATCGTAAAGCTGGGGACGCAGCAGGAATTCACAGTCATCGTGACGTTAGCAGAGTGAGTTATCCCATAACAACATCCACCTTGGATGTTTATCCCTGTAATTTTTATTTGATAGGTGGTCGCAAGAGTGCTGGTAGTAGCGTTGACGTGAATACTGTTTCCTGTTCCACCATTTGCCTTCAGCGGTAGATCATAGCAACACTGGTGGAACGCAAGGCCGTTAGAAGTGCAGACGCCTTTATTGTTGCAAGTCTGGCTGGCTGATGGAGTGACTCCATGAACGCCAAAGTTTATGGTTCCAGATAATCCACAGATGCTCTTGAATCCTACTCCAATGCTTGCTCCAGCACCTCCCTTCACGATTGTGAGGGCAGTAGGAGATACAGTAATTGAAAAATCGGGTTTACAGGTCGCGGCGGAGGCAACCCCGAAAACTGGCGCCACCTGGAATGCTGAAACGACCAAAACAATGGAAATGAAAATCAGGACCAATCGGCTTGCTCTTATCGCGCTAGTAATCGGCAACTCGCTATCGGAATTACTACTATCGGCATAGTACTAATTAAGGCTTGCGAGAATGTATTTCTCACTCACGAGGAGGGCGTGTTGCCGGTCACTTCTTACGGAGATAGCTCGGCGGCCTCGTGGATCTGATCTAAGATAAGATTGGTTGTCCAGACCTTAAGCTAATCAAAGACAAGAAGATCGAGTTCGTTGAGGTCAAATAGAACAGTGAGTTTGTAAAGTCCGTCACTTTATCTCAAAGCTATGAGTTACACTCGCTCAAACCGGAACTTTGGCATTCGCTACATCAACCACAATAGACAGAATTCGCTTCCTTTCTTCGTCCGTGAACTTGAAGAATTCTCTGACAATGATCCCTGGAGCGATGTCGTGAACTCTACAAAATCTAACAATTGACCTCTGGCCTTCCTCGTTTGTCTCTCCCGCTCCTTCACGGACAGGGGTTGCCATGGCGGGAATTATCCCCTTTGGCTTTTCCAATGATATTGACGATATCCTCTATTCTTTACGCCGGTTTGAATTCTTATTGTCTTTATATGGAGTCTATGAAACGAACCGATTTAGATTGTCATCCAATTGATCATTCAAATTCGGTATTTGGAACCATTGCGGTGACCAAATCAGAAAAAGGAGCTCCATGAAAAGAAGGTGGCCTCAACAGGTATTGCATCGCTTGATCACTTAATCGGTGGAGATGGATACCCGGACAAATCTGTTGTGCTGATCGTTGGAGCGCCGGGGCTGGGCAAAGAAGCACTGAATTATTGGTTCACCCATTCGGGATTGCTTCAAGGAGATTTCTGCCTGTATGTAACGAGGCACTCCGTACAAGAAGTCTTGAAAGGAGCGAAGTCATTTGGATTGAGCTTTGAAACTAGAGTTCCGTTTTGGATCGCTAGAGACGGAGGACAATTGAAGTGTAATGTAAACGACCTAACCTCTCTGTCCTTTAGCATCAAGGAAGTCCTGAAGAAAAACAACGATCGAAAGATCAGGATCGTGATTGATGCTCTTTCTTCGTTGCTCATGCTCAATCCTCCTGAAACAATCTATAATTTTCTTAACAACCTTTTTGATGAAATCAAAAAGTTCGATGTTGTTTTGCTGAGCACCGTCGAAGACGGGATGCATCAGCCACAGACGCTAGTTGCGATGCAGGAACTTTTTGACGGGGTCGTCGAATTCAGGCTGTATGAGGAAGGTCTTCGTGTGACTCCCCTGCTCCGGATCAGAAAAATGCTCGGAGTCCAGCCGGAATTAGGGTACTATAGTTTCTCTTTTTCTAAGAATGGAATGGAGGTAAGTGCCTACGTTAAGTGATTATGACGTTGAACTAGTGGTCGGATTCATCATTATCCTTCTCATGTTTGCGTACGCGGCCTTTTGGGGTTTCAACCTCAGGACGAAACTCACGATCAAGCTATATCGAACCCAAGCGTTGGGAATTGGTCTTGTAAGCATCGGCATCGGATACTTTGCTTACTTTTTTGGGTTTCCTTCAAATATCTCTCCATTACCTTCCTCGGGTGCTTTAGGCAATCTTACTTTTGTCTCAATTTTTTATGCGATACTACCGCTGTTCTACTGGACGGACGTCTCCCTGCTCACACTTCGAGAATCCGATCCTTTAGAACGTGATCAATTCCAATGGAGCCGGGTCAGAATTGTACTTTGGCTCCTTATCATCGCAACTTTGATCATAAACACCGTGCTGACTATCTACATCAGTCTCCCCGGAAATCAAAATGCACAGTTACAAGGGCCATTCATTCTTCAGGCGTTTACCGTCGTGACCCCGCTTGCAGTCCCGCTTACTGCCGCCGCAATTTTGCTTCCACTAGCGGCTCGCAGATCGAGAGACTTTACGATGCGGCGGCACTTGAAATGGTTTGCGTTATCTGCCGTTTTCCTTGCGTCTGCATTTGTAGTTTCGGTTTTGGTTTTTGCTTTTTTGGGCACTGATACATTTCCGAATCCCTTTCTTGCCTCGGGCATCCAAATTTTGTTTTTCTTTGCAGCAGGATATTCACTTTATAGGAGCGCCAGAGCAATCGTGCCCCTTTACCGGTTTCCAGAAAATATTCAGATTAGAAGTACCGCGTCTTGATAGAAACAGAAATCTATCTCTAGTTCACTAAGCGATATATTTTCATATTGATAGACGTGCGACTCGAATTACACCGAATTTCGATCCAAAGAAGAGAATCACCGTTTGGAGAAAGATTTACCCCGCGATCCGTAAACGAGATACCTACCCCTAATGTATTAGAACCTGGTTCGATAGCAAAATGTTAGACGTGTCTACCAACAAGTGAGCCACGAGTTTTCCCTTCTACGTCAATTTCACTAACCCGTGATGAACTACTCTGAAGTCAAGGTCAAACTCCTTTTCATATTCAGATTCAATTAGTCCTACTACCCCCAATGATTTTTTTCTCCTTACTCCAGGTTGATCCACCAATTAGTAATCAACAAAA
>JABDCJ010000074.1 GCA_013288145.1 Nitrososphaerota archaeon
ATTGGGACCAGCGGTAGCACAACATCGCGAGCTTCAAGTCTTACCGGGCTTTGCGACGATGAAAGAGCCAGCGCGTTAGATAGAGTATGGAGAACGAGCTGCCTGTGCGTGAACCATACTCCCTTTGGGAATCCAGTTGTCCCCGAGGTGTAAAACAGCGTCGCAACTGTATTTTCGTCAAAATCGCCGGGTTCAAACTTGCCGCTGGAGCTCGAAAGCAGGTCGTCGTAAAAAAGAGAGCCGGATGGAGCGCCAGCAGGCATTGAACCAGACTCGCTTGTGATCACAATCGTTTTCAAATTCTTGATCTGTGGAAGGAGCTTTGAGAGTAGCGGGACAAACTCGTCTCTTACGATCACTGCCTCATCTTCGGCGTGAATCATCGTGTAAGCGATCTGCTCAGGAGGTAGTCTGATGTTTACCGTATGAAGCACAGATTGGATCGCAGGAACCGCATAGTACGCCTCCATGTAATTGTGCGTGTCAAAATCGACAACGGCAACCTTTGCCCCCTTTCTTACACCAGAATTTTTCAAACCCTCAGCTAGACGCATCGCTCTTTCGTTGAGCTCCTTCCAGGTCTCGCGATTTTTTCCGAATACAACCTGACTCGGACTATTGCGGTAGATCGTCTGGGAGAGGAGTTTCGTAAGTAAAAGGGGCGAATTGTAATTCCGGTTTTCTGACATTAAGAGTTGAGATTCTTCAAACACAGGATGGATAATAGTTTTGTTGCATTCCACGTAATGGGAGATATATCAGCCGGTATCTCGTAATAGAAAATAAACTGGTTGACTAACGTGTGATTCTCAGTCGCGATTCCGTCTGAACGACTTTCTTCAATTACTCGCTGGGCTGGGTCTTCCTTTCTTCGCCGACAATGAACTTTGGAAAAAGTTCAACCACGAGAATGAACACAAAGCCCATACCAAAAAGTTCCTCAAAGGCACTCTGAACCTGACCTCCAGTGAATACCGTACCTAATAGACTGACAACGACGATGAACACGACGATAGCTTTTAGCCAGTTCAAATGCGTTGCACCCTTGTCTTCCCGAGCGCATTAAGAGTTTCTTAACGCAGGTCGGGTTTCTTGGCATGAGGGAAGATTAAATCCATCACGAAGAGCAGACAGTGCGTTGAAAGTTTTGGTAACGTTAGTGTATCTTTGCGTAATCCGGGACGAGATGCTAGTTTACAGAGGGCTTTTGGGACAATCGGAGACTTACGATTCTATCCGCAAGCTTCAAAGTACGGCTCAGCTATCGCCGATTGATTCGTGGTCCGAAGTAGGTTTCACCTACGAAAAATACAATACTGGACAGATCAGAGACATCTGGGGCAAGATCGTAAAAAGCCCTGGCGGCTTGCAAGGTTTGGAAAAAGTCTCGACCGATGGCGCTTGGGGAATTCTCTACGAGAAATAGCTATTTTCACTTTAACAGGAAGACAGGGTGCAACGGTTCTGCTCTAACAAACTCTTCGTCGGTGGCATCAGGAGATGTTATGGTAGTAAGTGGTTTGCTCACCGACCACCAGCGTTTCAAGTATGCTCTTAGAACAGGCGTCTTGTCTTGATCCGGCAATTCCACGGAGGTAAAATCCGTAGTGCGGCCGCCGAATTGTAATTTTCCTGCCCCTTGCATTCTCAGATTTTTGACCCAGAAAGTCTGGCCCTGCAAGGCAACGAGATACCGATATCCATCTAGCTCGAGCAATCTGATCGGAACTGAATACCACCGGCCGCTCTTTCTTCCTCTTACTTTGAGTATGCGAAACCCGCTGGACGAGCCGAATCCCAGTCTGCCAACAAATAATCGAAGGAAGGGATTCGCAACGTGTAGAATCATCCAGCTTGATCTTCTGTACGGTGAGATCGGATCTCCATTTTGTTTCATGATTTTCGACAGAGCCATTGATTGGACTAATGTAATCGTTTCAAAGCATTTCGGCGCTGGGAAATCTCGATCCGACGCACTACATATCGGAATCCGAATACTTCGATTAAGGTTAACGACTTGGTCTCGTATCCTAAATCATATGGCATTTTTTGTAGAGTCCGCACTATTGACAGTCAGCCCGCCATTTTCTCGTTGTATCGATGGTCGAAATAGACCCCCTGTTTTGCCGCACGGCCTGCAGTTCCCACTCGGGAAACACGCAAATTCTACGCATGTATTGCATCTATAATTATAGATAATTAGACAGATTCCAACTACTGTCTCAGAATCTAGTTTTGATAATCACTCTTGCTCTCTTAATTTTTCTTGCGTTGCTCTCTTTAGCTGCTTCATTTGTCAATGGCGGCTTGGGCTACGGATATTCCTCCCTTTCGGTACCCGTTGCCATACTTGTAATCGCTAACCGAATAATAAACCCGGTGTATGTGCTCGTTGAGGCGTGCATGAACACCGTAATGCTTGGTCTTGCCGGAAAAGCAAACATCAAAGCCACTTTCAGACGCGTCATTCCAATCGTTTTGCCCATAGTACCGGGCGTCATTGTTGGAAGTTATCTCTTGAATTTGGTTGCTCCTTTGTGGGTAAAGTTCTTCGTGTACGCTGCCTTACTTCCATTGATCTTTCTTCAAGCTGCGGGTTTCAGGAAGCCTATAAAGAAAGAGTCCGCGGCGGGCGTCCCACTTGGGATGGGGATTGGATTGCTTTACTCGATCACCACAATCTCGGGACCTCCAATCGCGTTATTCTGGAGTAACCAGGGCATGGCAAAGAACGAGTTCAAAGCAGCAGTCGCTCAGGTTAGAATTGCAGAGTCGTACATTACTTGCATCTCTTATGCGATACTCGGCCTTTTTACCGCGACGACTTTCCAGCTTTTCACGATAACAGCCGTTCCAGTTCTGCTTGGAATTCCTCTGGGAATGTTCATAGTGAGCAAAATCGCGGCTGAAACCTTCAGAAGATTTGCGATGGCTTTCAACGCCGGCGTCGTCGGTTTTGGTCTATCGCAGGTATTCCTGAACTTATTCAATATGACTGCTGTATTCTCATACTCATTCTGGGCGCTCGTCATTGCGATCGACCTTGCATTACTCTACAGGTACATGAAAGACCGAAGCAAGACTCTCGAGCCGAAAATCGTCGAAGTTCCAGTCGCTCGGTCAAGCTAATCAAAAGATTTCGAAGCGGGTAATGTCCCCCCGTTCGATTTTTTTAAGACGATAGAACATTCGGTATTCTGGTACAGAATCATGGAGCGCCGGGCGGAATCGGAGTCTTAATAGGAAGCTGTTTGCTTTTCTCAAAGACATAATGTCATGCGAACATCTCGAGGTCAGCGAGTTTGGGACCTATTCAGTGGACCTGGACGGAGTACTTCAGATCGTAACGCTTCAAAAATGTAACAACTGTGGAAAGTACATAACTGTCGAAGGCATGGAGATATCTACGGGTCAAGTAATCCAAGCCGAAATTCCCCAAAGAAAAAGGATGAGGTCAGTCACGGCAGTTCTTGATGCAGAAATATACGACAGACTCGTTCATCTTGCAAGCAGTGAAACCGGCGAGGAGAACGTTTCCAAAATTTTGAACGAGGTAGTTGCGCTCGGGCTAAAGTACTATGGGCGTCATTTGACTTCGCGTAGTAAATAGCATTCGCGATCTGGATCCGTTCTCCTTCTTTAGGAAGATATCCAATATGAGGGAAGCGAATTTCGATTATGACGTTTTTCGCATTCAGTATATGGATTTCGTCTTAGGTCACTTTGATCTGAATGCGATTATCTGAATGAATAAGATTGGGCACATTAATTCTCTGCTCTAACTTGGGAAATACAAGACCGGCCGAGGCGATAGAGAAGATCAGGATGTGGCTCAGCGAAGAGCGACTATCGCCGGAGGAAGTCCAAAATCCCGGAGCTTACTTTACCCTTAAGATAAACGTCTACGGAACGATCATGTTTGTAGTTCACTCTACCCAGTTTGTTGACTCGTTCTCGGTATCGGCCTCATTCGACCTTACTGGAGAAAAAGATCAAAGAATCCTGCAATCGATGGATGCAAGGAAAAGATCAGAGTTTCTCCGAGATCTTTCTCTTGCCCTTCTTTCAAACAATGGCATCTGGTATCATCTCGTTAGACCAAACCCACCGGCCGAGATGAAAGTCTTTGAACTCGCGTCCCGCCGGATTTACTATGACACCATGACGAAGGAGAAAGTAATGAACGCAGTGCTTGATGTCCGCAACGCGTCCGGAATATTCACTTGCCTCTTCGAAAGGTACTCTACCCAAACTCCTATGCCCAGACCACAGGAAATTAGAGCATCTTTCATTGGCTAGATTTCGAGAATAGTTCAACCTTACAACGGATCGTCAGTAACCGAATCCGAGATCTTTGACTATCATTTTCTTGAAAAGGAACCAATCTTTATCAAGAGCTAAACCCTAACTTGCATCGTTCAATTTCCAACAGGATCTAGCAAAATGTCCCAATCTACTGATATCAAGAACGATCGGAGAATTCTAGAGTTCCTGCTGAAAAAGCAGAGCGCCACGAACACCGCAATTGCGAAAGAATTTTCCCTGGATGAAAAACAGGTGAACCAAATCCTGAATGATCTGCGGCAAGAAGGATTCGTTCAGTTTCAACAGGAGCTCCATCTTACACGTCATGAATTAATAATGGCAAAGATCACGGGAAAAGGTACCACGGCACTTCAGACTCTGAAAGTCGAGCCAAAGCCTGACAACTCCGGAGTTGGGTACGATTTCAATCGAATCTCAAAGGCATTCGAATTTGCGTCAGAGGCGCACAAAAATGAATTCAGGAAAGGTACCACAATACCATACATTGTCCACCCGCTGGATGTGCTTTCGATCTTGTTGAAGAATGGTGCGAGCGAGGATCTCTCGATTGCCGGTTTGCTGCACGATGTTTTGGAGGACACCCCACGCTCTAGAGAAGAAATTCGGATTAGCTTCGGGGACTCGGTTGGTTTGCTGGTCGAGGACGCCTCCGAAAACGAAGAACTGACAAAGGGAGTATCTAACGAGGAAAAGAAAAAGACGTGGAAGATCAGAAAATCCCAAAAGATAGAAAAGGTCAGGACTTCCGGCAGAGAACTGCGCTTGCTCATCTGTGCCGACAAGTTATCCAATATCCGAGACCTAATCGAGGATTTGCATTCAAATGGAGAGGTAGTTTGGGGGAAATTTAATGCATCAAAGGACCAGCAATCTTGGTACTATCACGAGATCGCAGCAGCAATGGCTTCTCCAAAAGGGGAGGATTCGGACATTTCCCAGACCCTTGCGTATCAAGAATTAACGCGAAGCATTCGAGAGGTTTTCGGTTCCTGAAACCGGAGATGATAATTTCTTGAAAGCAATGAGAATCGTCGCTTGGGGCAAGCCGCTTGAGATGCAGAACGTTCCGATCGCAAAACCAGGCGGGCGATCCGCTCTAGTCAGAATTACAGCATCTGGCGTTTGCCACACTGACGTTCATCTAATCGAAGGATCTTACGATCTCGGCGAAAACCGGAGGCTGTCTATGGCAGACCGGGGAATTTCTCTGCCCATAACTCCCGGACATGAAATTGCAGGAACGATAGAAACACTTGGTCCTGACGCCAAATCCGATCAATCGCTGATGAAAGAAGGAGACTCGGTTGTCGTATATCCGTGGCTTGGCTGCGGCTTGTGCCGAAAATGCCGGGTGGGTCAGGAAAATATCTGCGAAACCAAACCTCGGAGTCTTGGCATTTTCCAGGATGGTGGGTACGCTGAGTACGTTCTAGTTCCCGACGTGAGGTATCTAGTCCCTCTCGGCGGCATTGACCCTTCGCATGGAGCTCCGCTAGCTTGTTCAGGTCTCACCACTTTCAGTGCGGTAAGAAAATCCAGAATCGGCGCAAATGAACTGCTCGTCGTTCTAGGAGCGGGTGGGCTGGGGACGACCGCAATCCAGATTGCAAAGAAAACAACCGGGGGAAAAGTAGTTGCGATTGATGTTGATGATGGCAAACTAAAGCTTGCGCAAGAGATCGGCGCGGATCTGGGCATAAACAGCAAAGGACTCGCGACGAGGGAAGTTATTTCGAAAGTGAGAGAGTTTAACGATGGGATGCCTGCCGACGCGGCAATAGATTTTGTCGGGACTCCCGCTACTGCTGCTCTCGGATTTGATCTAATTGGACGCGGGGGAAGATTGGTTATGGTGGGTTTATTCGGCGGTGAAGGAAAGTTTGCGCTGCCGATCTTTCCGCTGAAATCAGTTGAGATCGCCGGTAATTTTACAGGAACGATCCAAGACCTGGGAGATATGGTTCAGCTCGTTCGAAGGGGTCTAATCAATCCGGTTGTCTCCGAGACGAGTCCCTTGGAAAATGTTAACGACATAATACAGAGACTTATTACCGGAAAGGTACAAGGACGAGCCGTACTCAAGCCTTGAGGAACGGCATAGCTAATTACTCCAGCCAGCGTCAAAGACCATAGAAAGTTGCAGCCCGTCGAAATCGGCGTTTCGAAGCTAGATGGAAAAGAAACCATTTCAATTCTCTGGACTGATGGACACAATGCTCAATACGATTCCTTTAAGCTCCGAAATCTTTGCCCATGCGCGATGTGTCAGGGCGAGCCTGGAATTTTCGGCCGAAGCTACTCTTCAACAAAGAGAGAGGTTCGGGCCGATGTTGTGCCGAATGAAATTGTTCCCGTGGGTAGTTACGGATTGAAGATTATTTGGAGCGACGAGCATGATCTCGGAATCTTTACTTTTGACTATCTCAGGAACATATGTATGTGTAAGGAATGCGCAAAGACCGAAGCCTTTGAGTAATCACTCTTCACCCGTCATTTAACAGCTATCTGTTTTTCTAATCGCGCGTCTTGCTTATCGTTCTAGGTGTATGTCGAAGAAATGAAATCAAAACTTACCTATACCGGAATAAGGGTAAAAGACCTGGACGCGTCAGTTGCCTTCTACACGAAGGTTCTGGGGATGAAGGAAGTCGGAAGGTCCAAGGTCGAGGCTGCTGATGGAGAGGTCGTAAATCTTGTTACCGAGGATGATGGACACATGATCGAACTCAATTTCTACGCACCGAGTAGCAAGTTTTACTCAAACTATGTCGTTGGCGACGGGATCGACCACCTGGCATTTCAAGTTGAGGATCTTGACAAGGCACTACAGGAAGCGGCAAGAGCAGGTCACCCTACGGTTCTTGACATGAAAGGAAAGACTAGTCGCTGGGCATACATCCAGGATCCAAATGGGATCTATATCGAACTTTTCACATAATTTCGGAGAGAGTTATAATGGCGGGTTGTGTGTGACCGCTTCTATTTTTCTAATGATTTTTTTATTCAGCTAGAAACTTAGGCGGAAGGGCTCAGATCTTTTTTCTTATTTAGCATATTTGGAAAATTAGCGATGATAAAGAGTCCCCTATACAGTCAAAATCCATACCAATCGCTTTCGATTTCATAACCGAACTCGTCTACATCTGACGGAGTATTAGTTTCGGCTTCAGGTTTCTCTTTCACGACAGTGTCTCGCTTCGCGGATAAATTCCTCGCTCGGAGGAATTCTTGCTCAAGAGCTGGATTATTCGAGAATAGATTACCCAGGTCAAGTGCCTGCCCACCTGTTAGAGAAAAGGCATAGTTGCTAGTTTTCTCTGCCACAATAAGATAAAGTGGAGAAACCAGAGCGGCGTGGACGTTCCTTCCGGTCTTATCACTAATTGATAGTCTCTCTGAGGCGATGAAAAATTCTCTTTCGCCGACTAGGACGGGATCGCTTAACTCAAACTTTGACTTGAGGTCGAACATCATCTCATTGTCCTCACTTCGTAGATGAGCTGCCTAAATGGTTTCTTGGTGTACGCCCTCAAAAAACCGGCAACAACAAATCCGACTCTCACCGTCATGTCCGCATTTACAGAACCGTCCAAAGAAACTTCTTGAAGATCAGGTCGAAGTGAAAAATTCATTGCCGGGAAGACACTTCCCAGAATCGAGCCAACCGACCAAAGAAAACCGGCAAGCAAAGCTGTGTCAGCTGGATCGCCTGTTCCAAAATCGAAATCCAGGGACAACTTTCTGATCCGAATCGCCCGTCTGATCGACCTGATCAAAATTTCAATCGCGGGAAATGATTTCAACAGTAATGAAACCAACTTCGAAAGGTTTGGTTTCTTGACCGGTTTTTTCTCTTCTTCAGGTTTGATTTTCTTCTCGGGCCTTTCTCGCGGCTTGAATCGCCAGAAAGTGATACCGAGCCAAGATATCCGGGCTTCGAACTTGGTTTTGGAAAGAGCAATCGCGCCCGCTGTAGAAACTCGAAACGGTATCAACAGAACTGCTGCGATGAGTAGAAACAAAATGATTAGGACGATCGCCACAATCTGCAAAATCATGCGCGATCGTTCCTAAAGGTCGCTTTTCTCTATTGCTTCTCTTCTGGTTTCTGCTGCATCATCGGTTGTGATTGCTGCTCCATTTGCGATTTCTTAGCCCTCATCTCGACCATCCCTTGCATGATGGATGTTGCAACTTCACCAATCACTCTAGCTACGCCAGTAGATGCTGTAAGGAACTTTACTTCAACACCCCCGGGACCGGGGATAGACTTGTCGATCACAAGCACGGCGACGGGAGAGACTCCAACTGCGCCACCGATTCCCTGACCAACGCCAGCCATTCCATTTCCTCCGGAACCCTTGCTTTCCCCCTTTCCTGTCCCAAACCCCAGTCCGACTTTGGTGATCGTTATGATCACTTTGTTATCAACTTGGTATGGATCCGAGATCACGTTCTTGGTCGAAACAACTTTCAACATTTCGTCTACGAGTGTCTTTACATCTTCTGCTACTAGGCTCATAGTCTTACACTATTTTGGAGGAAAGTGTACACGACTAAATAAGCAGATACACGATTATCAGGTGAGGAAGTTACGAATGTCCTAGATCTTTCTTCTGTCTTGCGACAGTTCCAGAATCCCTCCACTCAATATCCAAAAATAGAGGTGATCTTGCACTTGTAGGAATGATCAAATCACGATTTCGTGATGTGGTTTGTTAGCCGACATTATAATTCCAATGGATTCGTTGACTTCGCATCTCCATCTTTCAATTTCACAGATCCCTTTCGTTATTCAGTCTGTATAATATGCGGGCAAAAACAGGCCCTTTTCATATTTTTTAGCTCCGAGAAATTAGGAAATTTCAATGAATATCTTAGACATCGATGGATTTGTTTCTCTCTATTCTTTACTTGTCGGGATCTCAATTTTCGGATACTGGGCGGCGCTTTACACAAGAAAACAGGTATTTGCTGCGACTTCGAGACCCGCAATTGAAACAAAGTATCACGTGGTTGCAGAATTGTTAACGGCTGCAATCCTCGTTGTCGGAGGAATAGGTACTATATTGTCGGCTGAATGGAGTGGGTCCGTCCTTTTCATAGGTCTGGGTATGCTGCTCTATACCGAAATTAACAGTCCGGGATTTTACGCAGCCAGAAAGGAGAAATCAATGGCCAGGATGTTCTGGATTCTTACCGTATTGACCGGTATGGTAACCAGTTTGTTTCTAATATCGAGAGCTTAGACGAGCAATCGCAATCTAGCATTCGGTAAACAGAGCTCGTTTCAAGCTCTTCTGTACAGAAAAGTGTGTCCCCTTGCGATCGCGGCCAAAATGGAAT
>JABDCJ010000075.1:0-3245 GCA_013288145.1 Nitrososphaerota archaeon
AGTTTATTTCGTTCGCCTTCTTCTCAAGAACAGCCGCGGACGATGGGTCGATGCCTATCCAGACAACCGAAATTCGTCGCTCATCCGGGAATGCGCCAACTCCTCGGAATTTCAATTCGAGTTCAAAATCCTCGACCTTTCCCCGGAGCGCAGTAACGATCAGGTCTTTGTCAGATTTTTCGATCTCGCCGAGAAAGCTGATAGTAAAGTGCAAAATTCGCGGACTGACCAGTTTAAGATCCGCCCCGGTAGATTTCATCTCGGCTTGAATATTCTCAACCCTTGCAATAAATTCAGGATCCGAGATATCGTAGGAAAGAAAAGCCCGCACGAAAAGTCCTCTTTCTCTAATTGTTTCTCCCAGTACTTGAAATTGTTTCTCGATTCAATCGCGGGCTCTCAAAAGAAATATTAGCCGAAAAAGTCGGGTAATTTTGGGTCATGGGCTTTTCCTTTGTGGGAAGCCACTTTTTTCAAATTAATAGAGGTCCAGTAATCAAAAGTGTCTGTTACAGCAACAACGGTAAGAGAAAAACAAGGATCAGTTAGTCCGGCGGCTCCTCAGACCAAACAAACAAGGCTTGTTGTTTGTATCACCGGAATGCCCGGTGCGGGGAAATCTACCGCGTCTGAAGTTTCCGCTAGCATGGGCTTTGAGGTCTTTCGGATGGGGGATGATGTCAGGATGGAAGCGGAGAGGAGAAAGCTCGTTCCCACCGACGAAAATCTAGGTTTGATAATGCTCCAACTCAGGCAGACCGGCGGCCCTGTTGCGATTGCAAACTTGTGCAAGCAGAGAATCGAGCGCGATGCAAAATCAAGCTTCGTTCTGATCGATGGGATTAGGAACGTAAACGAATTCCTAGAGTTCAAAAAACTGGGAAGGGCTGTACTGGTCTCAATTCACGCCTCGCCGGAAAGAAGATTCAAGTTTCTTCAGGCAAGAGGCCGGACTGACTCGCCAACATCGTTCCAGTCATTTGAGAGCAGAGACCGAAGAGAGCTCTCAGTTGGAATAGGCGAATCGATCGCGCTTTCAGATGAAGTCGTAATCAACAAGGGCTCGGTCGAAGATTTGAAAAAGGACGTCTCGGAACTTCTCCGACAGCTAAAACAGAAATTCAGTTCAGAATGGAAGTAACTACTCCTCCTTCGTCTGCTTCGGCCGAGGCAATGCTCAAGGCCGAAGTAATCGTCGAGGCTCAAATAAAGAAAACCGAATCTTCCGAGAAAGTTGCTGACGCCGTAAGAAAATTGTTCGGAGACGCCGGCAATTTGCGAATCGAACCAGATCGGGTCATGCTAGTCTCGAACGACATTGGATCTCTTCGCTACTTGAAAGATCAATTTCGCGACAGACGAGTTCGCTCGAGTGCAAGGCGACTGCTGCTTTCAAATCAGGAGGAAGGCTTTCTTCAAACTTACCTCCTGTTAAACAAACAAGCTGCGACTGTTGGTATTGGCGCGCTGTGCGACGATCCAAGAGAATCTGCGCTGGGCCCCATAGTCTTGCGACTAAGATCAGAAGAACTTTCCCGGATTATTGACTGGCTTACACAAGGCTACGATCGATCAACAACTTCGTAGACAAGGAAGTCTTTCGCCGCAATCGTGGCAGGAAATACTTCTCGTGCCTGCCGGACTAGATGTGAAACGCTCCTGTACCTAGCGCTGAAGTGAGTTAAGATAAGCTGTCTGACTCTGGCCCTCTTTGCTACGGTCGCCGCCTCGCGTGACGTAGAATGAAGGTTTTCAAGTGCGTTTTGTTTGTGTTCGTCCGAGTAGGTCGAGTCAAAGATCAAAACGTCGCAGCCTTTGAAAAAGCTCTCGAGAAGTTTTGTTGGTCTAGTATCGCCGGATACACCGACTCTTCTTCCCTCGCGGGACTTTTCCAGTACCTGCGCCGGTTTGATCTTTTTTCCGCTGGTCGGCGAAAGTACTTCCTCTCCATGTTGCAACTTCGACCAAAGCGGCCCTTCCGGAATCCCCAGTTTCAACGCCCTTTCCGGATGGAATCTCCCTGGTTTTTCTTTTTCTTCAAAGAGGTAGGCAAAAGATTGTGCCGAGTGTTCTGATTTTTCAGCAAAGACGCGGTACTTTGAGGTTGTCTCGTCATAAATCAAACCGGGTTTTGCCTCCCTTGCCAGAACGTCAAAAGTCAATCCAAAGTTAAGAGCTTCCTGGCTTGCCCTAATAAAATCGATGATCTTTTTCGGTCCGAAAACGCCAACGGGTTTCTCACGTCTGTTCATAGCCATGGTCTGGAGGATGCCAAGCAACCCCACGACATGATCGCCGTGCATGTGCGTGATGAAGATATTGCAATCCTTGTTAAATCCCAAACCAGCCCGGATTATTGATCTCTGGCTTCCTTCGCCGCAATCGAAGAAAGTCATTGCATTGCCAAAGAAAACTGCAAGGCAAGAAAGCCCCCTTTCTTTTGTAGGCACTGCAGATGAAGTCCCGAAAAATTCGACCGTAAGATCAGATGTCAATTGGTCGATCTCCTGAGCACGCTTATTGCCCTAGTCAAATTCCGGTGAACGTAGATGAAGTGCCTTTCAACGAGTTCAAAAGCGGATCCGTCAAATTCAAATTTAGAGTGGGAAGGGTGCATGATAACGCAGTACCTTCCTTTTCCATTATTGTCCAGGATCTCTTTCGCCACGGTCGTAAACTCTTTGATGATGGTCTCTGTGTCCTTCCCGCGAGTTGAAGAAGCTCGGCCATATGGAACGTCCGTAGAAATTCCGTGTATGCCTCTCATCGGAAAGTTGGGAGAAGTTGCATCGCAGCGAAGAATTCCTTCAAAATCCAGTGATAGCCCTTTCATATTCAGCAACGCGCCACGGGCGATCCATCTTGTAAGATCGGAACCCACCGATCTCACTCCCATCACGCTGCTCTCGATGAGAAGGCTTCCTGTTCCGCAAAAAGGATCAAGGAATACCTCGCCCTCTTTTACTCTTGAAAGATTCACGAGAACACAGGCGAGCTTCGGATAGATTGCTGAGGGAAGAAAGAACTTTCTTGCTCTTGGCCTCCGAGTTCTCCAGCTGAACTCCTTGTATCCACCCTTCGAGACAGCGATGACGAATCCACTGTCTGTCTTTTCTGCTTGAAATACATAATCTGGCGATTCCAGCGATACCTTCGCGCGGGTTATCGCCTTCACCTCTGCTCCGATTTCGCCGGATTTCGGCAGCAGCACGCGGGTTGAAGCTTTCTCTGCCGTATTGAAAATT
>JABDCJ010000075.1:3255-9501 GCA_013288145.1 Nitrososphaerota archaeon
TTACTGCAAAGGATTTTCCAGGTTCAATGGTCGACTCCGATATCCCATCCGTAAGATCCTTCAACGAATTGGACTCATTGAGGAGAAGCCCGCCGAACCGGCAGTACGCTGCTCGTTTCGTGATTCTTTCAATTAGAGCGTAATTGTCAAGAGTTGAAGCAACTATTCGGGCTGACAGCGTTCTTACTGTTTCATTTTGGGAGTATGTTTCAACCAGGGCTCTGATTTCAGCTTGGGGAAGTGTCAACTCCTCTCCTGAGAGGACAAACAGAGAACCGCTCATTTACAGTTTCGATCTGCAATTTTACTCTGAAAAAAGAACTTAACCCGGGAAAGTTCAGAGCATCGCAAAGTGATCGGCAAGCAGGGGCGAGACATCAACCTTGCTGTACTTTGTGGGAATCGTATTCGTCGCAATCAGCTCGTCGACTCCGGCAGCCATTATCCTGTCAGCAGCCCCGCCGACGAGTACAGCGTGAGCGCAAGCGGCTATTATCCGGGAGGCGCCGTATTTCTTCAATAGTTGGGCACATTTTACGACGCTCGCACCTGTCGAAATCATGTCATCTATTACGATCGCGTCCCTTCCGGCGAGGTTAAGGCTCTGCTCTTCGGTTGTGATCTCTCCCGTCCTCCGGTCTCGTGATTTCTTGAATGAGACATGTTCAATTTTCAATACGGCAGAGAAAGCTTCAACCCGCGTGCTGCTGCCGAAATCCGGCGAAACTGCAATTGGCCTTTTCAGATCGAAATGGGCACCAATGTGTTCGGCCAATAGTGGAATGGATGAAGTGCTGTAAACGGGAAATGAAAACAATCCAAGGGCTTTCACGCTGTGGATATCTACCGTGACCAGTCGCTTAATTCCTACGGAGCGCATCAAGCGGCCTAAAACGCTCAGGGTAACGACTTCGCCAGGAAGAAATTCCCTATCCTGCCTTGCATAGCCGAGGTAAGGTACGGCACAGAAAACGTCCGCACCATCCTCGCTTAGTTTGTGCGATAAGACCAGAAGCTGCATCAGGTGCTTGTCAACCGGAGGATATGTACTCTGGACGACAATTACCCGCTTGTTTCTGACATCCTCCCCGATTCTGATTTTTGATTCGCCGTCGGGAAAATCAGTTACTTCGATAGGGAGCAGTTTTGCCCCGAGTTTAGCCGCGAGGTTCGACGCTATTTCGACAGACGCTGGCCCGGGGGCAACTGTCCAGTCCAAGGTTCTAAACGGCCACCACACAATTTTTGCAGGTTATAAAAATCGTTAGCGGCGTTCCGTCAATTTATTCCAGGATCTCTCCCGCCACAAACGAGTAAGACCGGAGAATTTCTGCGATGCTCCAAGCCTGGGAAATACAGCCTCGAGACAGATTGGGAGGGTCGCCATCGTATATTTCTGAAATCGTTGCAATGCCAGCCTCTGTCATCCTCTTTTTGAAGGGAGAGAAGAGTTGTTGTACAAATGAAATTGTCTTGGGTTCGGCTGGAAACAGACGAAGGTATGCCGAAACGTACGAACCGAAAAGCCAAGGCCACACCGTGCCTTGATGGTAGGCTGTGTCTCTTGCGCTAGCCTCTCCGGTGCACTGCCCCCAGTACTGCTGGTCAAACGGCGAGAGCGACCTTAGCCCGACAGGGGTAAGTAGCTCAGCTTCCATTGTTCTCAAAACCGCCCGCCACCTCCGAGTGTTCGACTCCTCCAAAACAGGGAATGGCAGCGCAAGGGCGATTATCTGGTTGGGCCTAGTCTTAGTATCTCCCTTGTCTCCGTCTTGAAGAACGTCATACAAGCACTCCCGTTCGCCGTCCCAGAACTTTTCATTGAATGAAGCCTTGGCCTTTTCAGCAAGAGCGCCGTACTCTCCCTGATCCGATTCTATCGCTAGATCCTTTGCAAAGCGCTCCATTGCCCTAAGCGCATTGTACCATAAAGCAGAAACTTCAACCGGCTTTCCGGATCTGGGCGTAACCGGCTTGCCATCGACCCATGCGTCCATCCAGGTTAGAGCGGTCTTTTCATTGCCTCCCTTAATCAGGCCATCGAGATCCATGGCAATACCAAACTTCGTTCCCTTGCTGTAAGAAGTGATGATTTCCTGTAGTCTCCCGTAGACTTCCCGGATGAAATCCAGCGAGCCAGTTTCCGAGTAGATTGAGTAAACGGCATTGATCAGCCATAAAGAGGCGTCTATTGTAGAATAATCCGGCTTGTTTGCACTGTCCGGGAGAGTGTTTGGAATCAGCCCGTCCTGAAGATAGGAAAGAAATGTCTTTATGATCTCCTTGCCTTCATCTTCTCTCTTCGTTACGATCGTCAGTCCGGGGATACTGATCATTGCGTCTCGCCCCCAGTCACCGAACCAGTGATAGCCGGCTACAATAGATTTAGTCCCAGTGGATTTTCTCTTCACCAGAAAAGTGTCTGCAGCATCGGCGAGTGTGAGAAAAAAAGAGTCCAACTGCGGGAGCCTTGCGCTAAGCTTTCTCAGACGCTGCATCTCTCGATATCTCAACCCCTCTGTTGAGAAAGTCTGTTGATTGCGTAATGATGCAAGAATGGATACTTGGTACCCTTGATCTAGTTTTGTCGTAAAATAACCAGGGTTGTACTGATCTTCGCTTTCAGGCTCTCCCCTTTCGGCGGAAGTCTCGTAGATGAAATTCTTGTACCATATCCCGGTCGGGGCATAAGGTGCGATGTCAGACTGCAGGTAAATCGTCGTCGCACCCGCAAACGCCCTTATTTCAACCCCCTTTGGATTCATGGATTGAGTAAAATTCCACCGCGGATCCTCGCGAGTTCTGGAGTGGAAATCCCGGTGATTGATTATCGGGGATATCGTTAGCTTTACCGGGGAATCGCTTTCGATCAACTTGTAAGTCGTCATCGTCGTATTATCGCCGTAAGGCATGAAGACGCTTTTTTCCAGTATTGCAGTGCCTAGCCGGTAAACGAAAACGGGAAAGCGCTCGAATCGGAACTGTTCTAGGTGCAGATGACCCTGAGGATAGATTGTTCCCGGGTATTTGTTAACCGCAAGCAGGTACTTGCGTCCTCCGACCTCGACTTCTTCTTCAAACTTTGAGAGGAATAATATCCGCCTGACGGGTGGGTCAAGCGAAGCAACAAGCAGCCCGTGGTAGCCCCGCGTATTCAGTCCGATTATCGTGCTGGACGCGTAGGAACCCTGTCCGTTTGTGATGATCCACTCTCGCGACTTTGCAATTTCATATTTCTTAGTTACTGAAGAGTCAAAGACCGTTTGCAAGAGTCGAGTCTAACCTGACCTGGGCAAAAAATGTCTTCCTTTAGAACGATAGCGGGGATTTATCTCGCTTTCAGAATTCAATTTAAGGTTTCATGACTTTTTTCAGAAAAGAAACTTGAGCTTTTTTCTTTTTGGAGTGACTAACTCCTTTCCACGATCGTAGCGATTCCCTGACCCACGCCTATGCAAGCGGTAGCGAGTCCACGCTGCACGCCTCGCCGCTCCATTTCGTGAAGGAGCGTGGTCATTATTCTCGCCCCCGAACATCCTATCGGGTGACCCAGAGAGATCGCGCCGCCGTTTACGTTCATCCGTCCGTTATCGAATTCCATAAACTTTAGACACGACAAGACTTGCGCGGCGAACGCTTCATTTAGTTCAACCAAGTCTAACTGATCAAGATCGAGCCTTGCCCGCCGCAGAGCTTTTCTGGTCGCCGGTACGGGACCGAGGCCCATGTATTTTGGATGAACCCCTGCAACGGCGGTTGAAATTATCCGCCCCTTTGTTGGAAGACCGAGTTTCTTTGCACGCCTCTGGCTCATGATCAGAACTGCAGCCGCTCCGTCGTTAATCCCGCTTGAATTTCCTGCTGTAACTGTTCCACCTTCTCGAAAAGCAGGTTTCAACAGTGCAAGTTTTTCAAGCGATGTATCCGGTCTTGGTCCCTCGTCTTTGTCCACCAGCATCTCCTTTCCATTCTGATCCCGGATCGGAACTGGTACAATTTCATCTTTGAAAACTCCGCCTGTTAATGCTCTAACTGCGCGCTCGTGGCTCCTCAAAGCATACCGGTCCTGTTCTTCCCTGGAAATACCGTACCGCCTCGCAAGATTTTCGGCGGTCTCTCCCATGCTATACGGGTAATACATCTCGGCGAGCTTTGGGTTCGTAAACCGCCACCCGATCGTAGTATCGTAAATCTTCGGATCTCTTCCAAATGCTGCTTGATTTTTTCTCAGAGCGAAAGGTGCCCGGCTCATGCTTTCCACCCCGCCCGCAATGTAAATCCCGCCGTTTCCTACCATGACCGAATGAGCAGCCTGATTTATCGCCTCCAATCCCGAGCCGCAGAGCCTGTTAACGGTGCATCCCGCCACCTTGATCGGGAGTCCTGCAACCAGAAGGGCCATTCTGGCAACGTCTCTGTTATCTTCACCCGCCTGGTTTCCGTCTCCGAAGATTACGTCCTCTATCTCGTCGGGATTCACGTTGTTTCGCTCCACAAGCGCCCGGATCAAAAGAGCTGCAAGATCGTCCGGTCGAACAGAGGAAAGCGCGCCACCGTACTTTCCTATGGGTGTTCTGACGCTGTCGACGATAACTGCTTCTTCGAGGATGCGGGACATTCGGGTGTTTGCTTTTCCGCACTAGAACGTCGGCATCATCGAGTCCTCATCGAACTCTACTTCTTTTCCCGTAATCCCGATTTCAGGCAACGCAGGGAATTCAATTCCAAAGTCATCCATCCGGCGCTTCACTTCCAGAATCGCGTTCCTCCAGCATTGTCTCTTTTCTTCAAGCGAAAGCACGCCAAGTCCCGCTCCGCGGGCGATCTCCTCCATCCGGTTTTGCACGTCCAGAAAGTTCGGAGGAAGCTTCCAGAATTCCTTCGGCGGCTCGTAGAGGATCATTGAAAGAAACGTAAAACCCGCTCGAAGTTGTTTCGTTATCGTTTTCTTGTCCTCGTCTGAAAGTTTTGACGCAACACTTTCGAGACCAAGCCAGGTAAACGCAAGGTGCCGCGATTCGTCCTTTGCTATATTTCTCAGCGCTTCAGTGAAAGCAGGGTGAGTAGAATGCTTGCTCATCTCACTGAAAAGAGTGGCCGCGCATCGCTCTCCTAGCATGAATGATGAAAATATTATCGGCCACGAATGCTTCATGTACGCGGTGTTGTAACCGCGCCAGTACCTCGCTCCATTGTAGTAGACCCACTTTATGTTTCGAAGGGCATCCTCGTCAAAATTGCTCTTTGGCTTCCATCCCTGCAAAAAGTTCGGGCAGAGCCGATTGCAGGCACGCATGCAACATTCATCATGCCTGCACTCATCCATCACTATCGACGCAAACATCTTTTTCACCGGATCCTGCTCGTGGATCTCAAACGTGTGGATCATCGCCTTGGCAAAAACGGGCGGTCCGGAATTTTCAAAATTGGCTAAAAGGGCCCACCAGTAAGCCATGGCCGTCTTTTGTTTGTCGTCGTAATCTTTGGGTTCGACAGAGTTCCAGTTAATGGCAGAAGGGTTCCAAGCTTCCCTTTTTGCTCTCTCGTAAAGATCTCCCAGCTTCGGAGTATCAACTGTCCACTCTACGGGGTAAATGTTTGGCAGTTCTATCGGTGGAGGATCCTTGGAATAATCTGGATTACTTTCTGACATTTAGCCCAGTTGATTTCCCAAGATCCTCAATTTGAGATAAAAGGGTTTACCGAATCTGATCCTGATCATGAATAGATCTTATGGGATCAATGAGAGGGTGTCAGTAGAAGAACACGGCAAGCATACTCACAGTGCCTAACTAAGTTCGCTAGAATTGAATTTTCAATTTCCGGTAAAGTTTGCCTTTCTCTTTTCCAGGAATGCCCTAATTCCTTCGTCGTGGTCCGCTGTCACTCCTGCAACTTCTTGGATCTGCGCCTCGTACTCAAGAGCCTGATCAAAGTCGAGAGAGAGCGCCCTGTGCATCGCGCGCTTGGCAAGTCCGAGCCCTTTTGGACCGCTGGCTAGTTTTTCTGCAAGAATTCTAGTTTCGGTCTCCAGCAGTGCTAGCGGCACAACTTTTGTTACCACGCCTAGCCTTTCTGCTTCTTTCGCATCTATTCCTTCGCCGGTAAATGCGAGCTCCATCGCCTTTGTCAACCCGAGAAGCCGCGTCATGGTGTAAGTGGCTCCAGTATCTGGAACGAGCCCAACACCCGCAAAAGCCTCGTAAAATTTAGCGCTCTCGCTCATAATCCGGAGATCGCATGCAA
>JABDCJ010000076.1 GCA_013288145.1 Nitrososphaerota archaeon
AGAGCTTCGCAAATTTCTCTTGTCGAAACACCCGCTCCTCCTCTTTGCGCTGCAAGTTCAAGGGCGGTCTTGAATGGCTCAATTTTTGCCAACAGATCTTTCAGAAGCTTGACTTTGTTCTTGGAAGTTTTTTGAAATTTGTGACCGAACTCGGTTAATGCGATGTCGCCCTTTTCTACTTTGACAAGCCCAAGCATCTCTGCAGTGTCGAGGATTGGGAGCTGAGTCACGAGATCTGAACCGAACTCATCTGCAAGTCTTGCAATGTCCACCGAAGTGCCTAAACCTCCTACGATTTCAACAAGACCCAGAACTTGACCTGCCCTAACGGTTGCGGGCATAATAATCGGCTTGGAATCAATAGCAGTTACATTTGCAGACTGCGGAGGTGGCAAATCGGATTCCATAGTATTCCTTGCAACTCCTCAACTAGCCAGAAGCGAGTAGATTTTATCCACCCAGTTGTAAAATTCTTCGGATTTCTTGTTTCTGGGTCTAGGCAAGTCTATTGTTAGGTCGCCGACTACGTGTCCGGGCCTTGGCGAAAGTACGATAATCTTGTCAGAAAGCTCCACTATCTCCTCAACATTGTGACTAACCATGATGACGGTTTGAATTGAAGATGTCGGATTAATTACCAGTGAGTAAATCTCTCTTCTCAGATGCTCGGCAGTTAGGTTATCAAGAGCGCTGAAAGGTTCGTCCATTAAAAGTACGTGGGGAGCAAGTGCCAGTGCTCTTGCTATGCCGACCCGCTGCTTCATGCCGCCAGAAAGCTCGCCCGGATAAACGTTTTCGAATCCTTTGAGGCCGGTGTCTTCCAGCGATTTTATCGAACTATCTTTCTTCTGATCTTCGGTGAGATCTTTCCGGGAGGAGAGTCCGAACAATACATTTTCAAGTGCAGTTCTCCAGGGAAGGAGTACGAAATTCTGGAAGATCATTGCGATCTCAGCCCGAGGAGCTGTGATCGGCGCATCGTGAAGCTTTACAACGCCGGTCGTGGGTTTTGTCAACCCACCAATTATTCGTAGCAGAGTCGATTTGCCACAGCCGGAAGGTCCAGTCAAGGTTACGAACTGGTTGTTAGTCGCCGTGAAAGATACGTCATTCAGAACTGGAAGTTGCTCCTTTTCCTTTTTGAAATCAAGGCTAACATGTTCGACTGAAATAAGAGGCGAATCTGCCTTTACTAACGGTACCTCGGTGGTCGTCACAGTCTAAATATCAACTCGAAATTTCCGAAGAAATTATCGGAACACAGACCTTTTTCATCTGTTATACACATACTTCTTCGTTGTGTAATGATATACCCTTCTCCATACCGTCAGGTTGAAAGCGACTATGAGGACGGTCATCGAAAGGACAGCCAGAGTCAGGGTCAGGAGATCGCCATGTGGACCGCTGTTGGTCGCTACTGCGATTACTTTCCCTATGCCATATTGAACCTGAGTTATCGGCGGGGCATTGGGATTCGGCTGAAAATACTCAGCAACAATGAGTGTATTCCATGCGGCTCCAACCGCAGTAATTGACCCAGTAACATATGCCGTGAAAGTTGCCGGTAGGTAAATATTGCGCCATGCTTGAAGACTGGATATCTTGAACTCTTTTTTTAGTTCAAACAATTCCGCGGGAAGACTTCTTACACCCGCCATGATGTTGAAAATTATATACCATATCATCCCCAAGAAAATTATTATGGCGGCAACTGCTTCTCCATTCTGGTGTAATGCTATAACAAGTAGAGGTAAAAGAACAGGAGCTGGAATCGAAGCGATAACCTCGAGTACCGGAGAGGCTGCGTCATACACTTTGTTATTTAGAGCTACGGAGATTCCGAGCGGAAGCGCGACAGCGATGCAGATAAAATAAACATACCACACTCTAGCAAAAGAGTACAGCAAATTCAGGAGAACTCCCCTTTCATCGCTGAGGAGAACCCCCGCACTGGGGGCGTTCGAGATTGATGAGGATATTGATTTAAACGCGCTAAATTCAAGAGTGATGAATATTAACGCGAGGATTAAGATAGCTACCTTCCATCCCCGTTTGAAAACGTTTATTGAAGAGGAAAATCGCGTGACCCCGCGACCTTGGGTATAAAGAAACAGCTTTGAAATCGATCTGTGGTTCACCCAGGAATAGAACTTCATGATTGGGTCCCGGCGAATTTCTCTCGGCTCTTCTACGAATTTGTACCTCTCAGACCAGAGAGAAAATTCTCTGAGAAAAATAATCTGCCATATGATGACGGCGAAAATCAGCGCTATGATTGAGTAAGTATAATCCAGCCATTGGCCATTGTTTGCAAAGTTGATTATTGCGACGCCGATCCCGTAATTGACATGTTCGTTCTTAGCCCCGAGAGAAAATATCTCGCTGGATACGAGGTAGAAAAGCCCGACGGCCCAAGATGTCTGGGTATTGTAAGCGATTCTGCTCAAAGAAGCTGGAATGTACAGCGTGGTAATCCGGTGCCAGGTACTTGACTGTGATATCTCGGACAGATCGATGTAGTCTTGTGGAATGGATTTGACCGCTTCGTAGACTCCGAAGGCAATGTTCCATGACATGCTCGTGAATATTAGAAGGATGACTGCGAGATCTATTCCGAGCTCGCCTGGAATCACATTTACGACGCCGAGTACCACGATTGGGAAAAATCCCAGAATAGGAATTGATTGAAACACATCAAGTAGTGGAATGATAACAGCTTCTGCTCTTTTGTTTCGAGCCGCAACAATTCCGATCGCAAGACTGAACAGTATACTCAGGATGAGGGCAACTATCATCCTGCTCCAGGAGTAAATTATATCGACAATAATCAGGGGGATGTTAAAATCTGAGGACGTAGGCGCTGCGACCTCTTCAATCCTGTTTTACTCGCTAATTAATCGAATTTGATAGGAAGTACAGAGTTTGAGTTTACCTCGGGAAGGTAAGAGTCCTTCCCTTGGCTCGCTTGAGCTATTTGTCTGCCTGTCGGACGACGCTTTTTGAATTTATCAATTTACACTTTTCGCAACCAGACAAGAATTGGTTGCAAAAAATCTCAGGTTTTCGTTAAGGTAACAGTAGGAATCGGGCTCGCCGGAGGCTTTGCAAACGATGCTTGCTCCTCTTGCTTTTGTTTCAGAGAAGCGAGAGCTATCAGCGATTTTACCTTTTTTTGATAATTTGAAGCGCTGGTCGTACATTTTACCCATTCTGGATACGTCGGTACCGCGTCGCCAAGAACCAGCAGGACGTCAACCAATTTTAGAAAAGTACCGATAGCTTCAATGTAGCTTCCCGCCTTTTCTTCCCCGGCTCCTTTTTGCTCCAGGTACTGGACGTAACCGTACATTTTCTTGAGATCTGCTGGATTCAAAATCGTAAACTTCTCTGCTTGATTCCCTTTAGTCTGTCGCCGAAAATCCTCTTCAGTCAACATCACTAAACAACTTTATCGAATTATGCGAACCCTTACAGGTGCACTCTCTACTCCATCACATGTTGGGTAGGAATTGATTTCAAGGTCTAGCCGGTTTTCAAGGGGAAATAAAAAAAATCAATGATATTGTTAACTTCAATCGACAAGGGCCTTTTCGCCTGAATTTCCAACTCTAAGTGAAAGATAGAAAAATTGGAATCTACAATTTCAAGTGCTGAAAATATTTCGGAAACTCAGATCTCGGTTGAATCGCTTGCTTATCCTCTGAATTATGAATTTCTTGGGGCGGGAATTGATTTGCCAGACAGCAGAAAAACGAACAACGCACCAAGAAAAATGGTGCTAAGATGCAAATCCTGCTCTACCGAATTTGATAGTACGTTCACCGTAGACGAATTCACATCTATTTCTTCTAAACAGCTGGAAGTTGGGACCCTTCACTTATGTCCGCATTGTGGTAATCTTTCAATATACGAGTTGAAGGAATATCGAGAGCCGAAGCTTTAGATTTCTTGATTACTGTAAACTTGGGTAGCAAATCGATTATTTGAATAATCGTATATTTGCCTACAATAATCGCTAAAATCCACTCGTTTTGATTTGGCCCATCGGCATTTGTTTTCTTTTGCTGCCCCCAGAAAGTATACTTTGGACAATCTGGAATCAAGCATTGCGCAAATAAGTAGACAATGGCGTCAAAAACTGATATAACGCATCAAACGGGTACATTTGAAAAAGTCCCGCTACAAACTTCGTGAATAATCTTGGCTGAAAATCTAAAGCGAGCAAGAGTGTTGGGTGCAAGGCAGGTATTAAATTCGCACTCACAACGTAAGGCGGAGGAAGCCACAGAGGACTATTTGGAAACGATCAATTCCCTGATTAAGGAAAAGGGATTTGCAGCGTCTGTCGATATCGCCGAGAGGATGAACGTGTCCAAACCCACGGTTACCAGCATCGTGAAAAAACTCCACAATCAAGGGTACTTGGTTCACGAGAAGTATCGGGGTTTGAAGCTCACAAATAAGGGAAGGCGCCTTGCGGAAGAGATGCAGAAGAAGCACCGGTTGATAACAACTTTTCTAGTCTTGTTCGGAGTTGAAGAAAACGTCGCTCGGGAGGACGCCGAGAAAATAGAACACGGCCTGCATGCGGAAACTCTAGCTCGATTGGAAGCTTTCACAGAGTACATGCTTTCGAATCCCGAGCTTGTCAAAAAATATCGGTCTGCAACTGAGTAGCAGTCTCAAGCGCTGCTGAATTCAACTATTGATTTGATTTCTTCCTCACTTTCGGGGCTGTAAATTTTCTGAGGGTCGCCGGGACCTGCCTTTCGAGTTATCAAGTTGGACAGGAGATCTGGCCACTTTTTCTTTATTCTAACCAAGTCTCTCGCCCCGTCTTGAAAGTAAGTGATATTTGCATTTACCGAGCCAAAATGTAGTTTGTTTCCCAACACAAGCTCAGTGAACTTTTTCCCGACATTCTGTGTCTCCTGGTCCTCCCTGAATATGCCCAGGTAACAGACGATCCCGTTTACGCGAATCAAATCCTGCGCCTTGTAGGCAACTGACGGGTTCCCGGTTGCTTCGAAAACGAAATCATATTCGTAATCAAGGGAGTTAAGCGGCGTTTCCTTGGAATTGATATATTTCGCCCCGGTGCTTTCAACGAGTCTGGCCTTCATGCTGACCTTTGATCTCGTAGCGACCGTATCCACCTCCAATCCCTTCAATCGTAAAATTGCAGTTGCAAGTATGCCCACCGGGCCGGCTCCCAGCACGAGTGCTCGTTTGGGATTCCATATGAGTCGTGATTTCTGTAGTAGATAGGTTTGGACCAATCCTTTTTCGACTATCGTAAGAGGCTCGAGGAGAACGCCTAACTCGGAAAGCGACTCTGGCAATTTTACGATGTAGGATGAATCACTGACGGCAAACTCTGCTGCAAAACCATTCAAGCCTTTGATCCCGTGCTCAAAATAGTGCCCGGTGTAACACATGTCAGATTGGTGATGTCTGCAGCTGACACAGTTCTCCGGGCAGCTCCGGCGAACAGTCGGGATGACCAGATCACCTTCTTTGAGACCTCTTACTCCAGCTCCGAGCTTGTCAATCCTGCAAAGCGACTCGTGTCCAAGTACGAGATAGTCTGATCCGGCAGGAGCTTCTCCGTAAAATCCCGAAATAATGTCTCGGTCTGTCCCGCAGATTCCAACTCGCAGTACCTTTAGCAATACCTGTCTTTTTCCCGGGGTAGGGATTGGAATTTCTTGCATCCGAATCGAATTCGGAGTCTTCGGTGTTACGACGATCGCTTTCACAAAAAATCCCTAAACTTGATTTTCGGATTCGATTTCTAGGACACGTAAGGTTGTTGTTTATCCCTAGAGTATGCTTTTCATACTATATCCCTGAACCCATGATCTTCGGTAGAGCGAGCAGAAAAAAGTACTATGCCGGTCTCGATACGAAAATACACTGAGCTCAAACTTGCATTCTCGGACTATCTTCAGAGGCGGAATTGGGTCAGATTGTTTGAACTCTGCGACACAAGCGACGACGAGACCGGTAAGACGATCGCAGCCATTATGACCCTTTATGATCCGAAGAAAGTGTGGAGTTTTGTGGATTATGTCCACGATCTTTCCCGCGAAGAAAGAAGGCGAAGGCGCGACTCTGTTGCAACTGTTTGCTTCATTATTGGAAAAATAGGGCAGACCAGAACAGAAAAGGCTCTCGCGGATCTGAGGCAATTTCTCCTGGACGACCATATGCTCAGAGTCCCGGTCAATTCCGCTCTCTCAAATCTATGGGTCTTGGACACAAGGAAAACCTCGACCAACATCATGAAAAAATGGGTCCTGAATAACGAGGATAGTGATGATCTCCAGGAGATCGGAGTAAAATCATCTGAATACCTTGCAAAGAACGCCCCTGAAAAAGTCACCTTGTTCTTGAGGAAAGTTGCCTCCTTGGATGATGATTGCAAAGTGGCCGCTAAAACCGCAAAAGAGGTTATAGAACAGAGCGGCATCCAGATTGCAAAAAGTAATGAGCAAAGGATCGCGCCAAAAGTGCGGCGAAGAAAATCTGCTTAGTTGTTAGGCAGAAACTATCTTCATCTTAGACACGTGGTTCATAAAGCACGGAGGACCTTCTTTGATCCAAAGGAACGGACGCGTTATGCATGCCATCCCGGCGACATTAACGTGAAGGCATTTTACCGCAGTTCCTTCAGGTACTAGATTTTGTGTCTTATTCCCGCAGTAAGGACACTCCGAAACCTTGTACTCAAGGTAGACGTGCTTTTCCTCATTCTCGCACGAAACCCACCGACCTATCTCGTGGCCATTGGGACATTTAGGATTCTCCTCGCGGAGGAGATTGTTGTAAACGCGATCGTGGCAGACTGGACATTCAATCATAATGTACCAGGATAATTCTTCTTACGTGATAGCCTTTACTGCTAGAAAACTATCGCAAGCTCAAACCACAGCTTAAAGCCATCATGTACAACTGTTGGATACCTGCAATTAGTTGATTCTAAGTTAATAAAATTCAAATAATTGCTTTAAAACCGACCCCCCTAGCGCAACCCCACGCGCGTGCGTGTAATAGTAATTTGGGGGATCTTGAGAGCCACCTTTGTACTGTACAAGCTAGATTGTATTGTACGTATTTCTTGCATTGATTCATATGGGTGTTTTCGGATCGGTGCAAAGGGATGCACATTTTTTCAACTCTTCCCTAATTCATGGATCTAGGGGCAACAACGGCCGCCATTCATGGAATCATAATGGATTCTGGCAACGTGTCATTGACTTTCCACAATTGTAATTCGGGTGCGTTCATTAGCGACCTGTTTGTACAAAGACTGCTTACTGTTCATGAGATCCGATTGAATTCCAGCACCGGCCATTCTATCCAGGTCCACACGCATCAATTTCACGATCCATTCCTTCAGTTCACCCGGAAGTTCAGAGGTAGTCATCCCTAATTCGAATGAATGAGCCTCTGTTTGAATTTTTTGAAAGAATGTAGTGGAAACGAATTTTTTATCTCTGATCTTTCTAGCGCTACCGCTAATCGGTAAGATCAAAAAAAGTAGTTTTCTGGGATGTTCGCCCAGACATTCGTAATTTCCGTCGTTCACAAGTTATTGCGCAGTTCGTCGAAAACGCGACCAAATACCCAAACGCTTTGAGCGATTAGTGAGAGCAGGCTAAACTGGTCGGCCGTAGCCTTCCAGCGTACACCTCTCTCCTATCAACGTCATCTTCTATGACAGCTCTTCACCGCACCAGCGTCCACCTTGCGGAGGACGCTGCTACGGATGGTCATCTTTTCTCGGGACTAGCTTCGAGCTTAGATGCCTTCAGCTCTTATCTAAGACGGCTTAGCTGCCCGGCTATTCTCCGGTCGGAGAACCGGTATGCCAGAGGCCGCGTTGCCCTGTTCCTCTCGTACTAGGGACAACTTCCCCTCAGATGGCCGCCGCTTCCATCAGGTAGAGACCGACCTGTCTCACGACGGTCTAAACCCAGCTCACGTTCCCCTTTAATGGGCGAGCAGCCCCACCCTTGGCCCCTGCTGCAGGACCGGGATGGGAAGAGCCGACATCGCACAATTGTTCTCCTGTTACCAGAAGTTGTAGACTATATCTCCATCCTCTCTCAGCGTGAAAGAGGAGTCGGCGTGTGATAGCACGTAGCTATCTCATTGGATTTTCACTTTGAGAAATCCTCAGTCGTTACGGGGTCACAGCAACGCGTTTTCAAGTAAATTCGGAATCTCAGAGAAGATTCCTGTTAATTTCGCTGACGCCATTCGCTGGACTTCCCACGGTATTGCCCTTAAAAAAACCGCTCGGCTCTACAAGATGCTCAAGTTGAGCACTGTCATCCCGTTCCTTTCATAATAGAGCAGGGTTTTCGCCCTGTTTAATTGCTCGAGGGAGGGGGAGTGTCGTAATGACGAGAACTCTTCCGAGACAAGAATAGCTGACCATATGGCCAGTTCTCTCGATCCTGAGGGACACTGAAAGAGGCAGTTCTAAGACACCGGGGTGTCCGTACCGAGATCCGACACAGGTGCCCCTAGGTGAGAAGCCTAAGACGTATCGGGTGTACTGTAGGTAAGGGAACTCGGCAAATTAGCCCCGTAACTTAGGAATAAGGGGTGCCTGCGGTTTTAGTGAGAAACTGGAATCGCAGGTTGCAATAACTAGGGGGTCCCGACTGTTTAATAAAAACACAGTTGACTGCTAATCCGAAAGGACTCGTACAGTCAATGAATCCTGGCCAGTGGCGGTACCTAAAACCTGGGTTCAACCGGGCTAAGGGCCGCTTAACGCCGGGAGTAACTCTGACTCTCTTAAGGTAGCCAAATGCCTTGTCGGGTGAGTTCCGACGTGCATGAATGGACCAACGAGGGCCCCACTGTCCCTATCTGCGACCCGGCGAACCCACGTAAGGTGGACGAACAGTCCACCAACTTCCATCGGGGAGAGAAGTCCCTGTGGAGCTTTACTGCAGCTTGTCGCTGCGATGCGGTTCTGATTGCAGAGCGTAGTCGGGAGCCTTCGAAGCGGGCCCTCCGGGG
>JABDCJ010000077.1:0-368 GCA_013288145.1 Nitrososphaerota archaeon
CTCTCATAATGAGTGATTACCAGCCGTTTACTTCTGTAAAGAGGACAGTCTAGCACTAGCGTTTCCCCTTCTCCTCCCTCAAGGACATTCAGCGAACGTTACTCTCTGGCGACGTGGATGTCAGAATAGTCCTCGATATCTGTCAAAAAATCGAGAAAAGGGCGCTTGAAGAAAAACCTGCGCCTGGATTACCGAGAAAGGATCACATCGTAAAAATTCTGTACGAAGAATTCGTAAGAATTCTTGGGGAAGGAGGAAAATTGGATCTTCCTACCAACCGGCCCAACGTAATCTTGGTCGTCGGAATTCAAGGAAGCGGAAAAACCACGACTATTGGCAAGCTCGGTCGTCTTCTTTCCAAGCGAGGA
>JABDCJ010000077.1:378-2181 GCA_013288145.1 Nitrososphaerota archaeon
GTTGAAGACTATTTGCGCCGACATTAACGTGCCGGTCTTTTCTCTCGACAACGAGAAAAACTCAGTCAAGGTTGCCAAGGCAGGCGCTCAATATTTCCGCGAACAAAACGCGAACGTGATAATCGTCGATACTGCTGGCCGACACAAAGAAGAGGCAGGACTTCTTGACGAAATGAAGCAGATATCAGACATGATTACACCAGACTTTACGTTTCTCGTTCTAGACGGAACTATTGGAAAAGCTGCGTTCGGACAAGCCACTGCATTTCACAAGGCTGTGCCAGTCGGAGGAATTATCATGACGAAGCTTGACGGTGCCGCCAAAGGCGGTGGTGCTCTTGCTGCAACTGCTGCTACGGGAGCTAAGATATTTTTCATTGGAACTGGTGAACGAGTTGACGACCTCGAAAGTTTCAATCCGACCCGTTTTGTTGGCCGATTGCTTGGTATGGGAGATCTTCAGGCATTGCTTGAACGTGCACGCGACCTTGAGAGTGCAGCAGACGAAAAGCAGATCAAAAGGATGATGTCCGGAAAGCTAACGATGAATGATTTCCTCATGCAAATTGAACAGGTCAAGAAGTTTGGCTCATTGAGAAAGATTCTCGAAGCTGTGCCGGGATTCTCGCAGGCTAACGTCACAAATGAAAATATCGAAGAGATAGAGGGGAAGATGAAGTACTGGCGAGCTATGATTCAAGCGATGACTCCTCCCGAAAGGGACGATCCTGAATTGCTCAATTCCCAGCGGATAAAACGAATAGCAAGAGGAACCGGAGTTCCAGAAAGGGACGTAAAAGATCTTCTTACAAGGTACAAGCAGGCGAAATCAGTAATGAAAGCTAGCAAAGGCCGCCAATTCAGATCGATGATGAAGCAGATGGGTCGTCAGCAGTAAATTACGTGACTTTAGGGCAGTATTGACAATTACTATCGCACTCGACAAATGTTTCAATCTCCGTATTTTTGGAAGTAGAATTCGAGCTTAACGAAGAATTACATTAGATGGGAATCGTACGTTCTAAAGAGTTTAAGCGGAAAATGAGATCTTCGGCTCTAGTTCTTCAGGGAGTTTCTCTTTGCAAGTATTGTCAGAAAAGACTAGGTCTAAAAACAGGCGAAGAAGCAGATGCCGAAAATTCCTGCTATATCTGCGGCGGTATAATGACAATTGCAAAGTCAATCTCAGAAGAGATACTTCAAAAGCTCGGAGATTACGAGTATGATACATTCCTGATCGGCGCGTCATTACCTCATACTATCTTGGACAATGAAGACGAGGTAAGATCTAGATTCAAAATAAAGGGGCGCGATAGCATAAAATCGCAAATTACGAAATTGCTTAGTCAAAAAGTCAGGCAGCAGACTGGAAAATCGATAAACTACTCAAAGCCTGATATCACAATTCTTGTGTCGCCTACCGACAGACAAATTACTTTCAATCTAAGGTCGATCTGGCTGAGTGGTAGTTACAACAAGTTGAAACGAGGTTTTCCTCAGAGAAGCTCAGTTTGCGCTATTTGCAACGGGCTTGGATGTGCCGAGTGTGGCTATAGGGGACGAACCGTCGACAGTGTCCAAGCAAAGATTACCGAATTCCTGACGGGAGCTTTCAGCGCTGAAGGATGCAACTTTGTGTGGCTGGACAGTGAGGATGAGAACAGCTTGGTCGGTGGTTCTGGCAGGCCGTTTTATGTAGAGATTACAAAGCCGAAAAAAAGGTCCGTATTGAACGAAAAGTATCTGGCTCAAAAATCCAATGGAAGCCGAAAAACCATCTTCTTCAAATCTAAGGAAATCCAG
>JABDCJ010000077.1:2191-5654 GCA_013288145.1 Nitrososphaerota archaeon
AACCGAGGTGCCACATTTCGAAATAATCGCAAAAATCAATCTCAGGATAAAGCCTGGCTCACCGGCTTTGGAACCCTCACAGATAGAATTGATTGAAGACGAGTTTGTAAGAGTGCGCGCAAGCGTACGTCTCTCGCGAAAATTCAGAACAGTCCAGAAGGAGATTCGTAGCGTCTCTTGTTTTTCTAGCAATAACGGTGAAGTCATAGAATTGAAAGTTCATTGCGATGGCGGGATACCGATCAAAAAACTGGTAACGGGTCAGGACGATACCGTAAGGCCGAACCTCGCCAGATATCTCTCATCATACGAAATCGACCAGGAAAGACCTTTCGACATAACTGGGGTCAAGATAAAAGATGAACAGGTATCTCGCCCCAAATCTTCTGGGAATTTTGATTCTGCCTTAAATGATCAAGACTATGAGTAGGAATGATTGCCCTGCTTCCAACTCATTCCGCTTAACTAATTGTCAGGAAGACCCGGTGGAATAGAATCTTAGTTCCCTCTGCCGCCGTTAGGAGAACCTCATCACAGCATTAGAAATCCAATCTAACGATCCGGATTCAAGGCTCAGACGGCTCTTCCAAACGCCGAGAAATAAATTTCCCTGCGCGCATCATCGGGAATGAATCAAATCCCAAAAGGTAATCTTAAATTCTTTGGACTATCTTAACCTGTCTTTGATTTGAAAACTGACGCACTCGAACTACTATTTTCAAATTCAAAAATTCTCAAATTAGCAACCTTTGAGTTTATATGCAAGCGCAACACATGGTAATATCTTTAGCTTTTAATCGGTGAAAAATTTGGCAATTAAAGATCAACAAACGAATGGGGATGCTGAAAAGGAAGAGTCGGCAGTCGAGGTGGAAGCTCCTGAAGAGATCGCTCAAAAGAAAAGAGAACCAGAGTCAGAGAGATATACGAGAGAAATTGCAACTCTGGAGAAGGAACTAGAGTTAGAGCAGCGAAAGTCCACGGACTTGTCGAACAGGATGCGATACCTTCAGGCCGACATAGTTAATCTGCAAAGGCAATCTGACAGAAAGGTATCTGAGGTTAGAAATCAGGTAAAGCTAACTTGGATCCTCGAAATACTATCAATAAAGGAGGACTTGGATAGGGCGATTGGAGTTGCCCGCGAAGCTAGGGAGAAATCAAGCCTGCTCGACGGATTACTCCTAGTTACTTCAAGAATTGAGAATATTCTCAAGCTCGAGTCGGTCGAGATAATCAAGGCCGAAATTGGCGGGCGTTTCGATCCGAGTGTCCATGAGGCACTTGCGTTTCAAGACTCGGAAACTGAAGAACATGGAACGATACTCGCCGTTATCAGCCCTGGGTACTCTGTCGATGGTAAAGTAATCAAACCTTCCATGGTCGAGGTATCTCGCAGAAAGGAGAGGAAAGAGTCTGCGGATCGAAATGATCTAGGCGGGGATAGATTGTCCAAAGAACTTGAAATTGAAGAGCCCACGCAGCATCAGAAAAAAGCATAGCGAATTGTGAGTAACAGAAAGTTAGAGATTCAGTACGAGAGAAAGAAAAGAAGAGAATTAGGATAAAGCAAAAAATAGAGTGAGAGAAGAAAAATGGCAAAAATAATTGGAATAGACTTAGGAACGAGCAACTCTGCAGCGTCGGTAATGATGGGCGGCAGGCCGTCAATTATTCCGTCTGCAGAGGGTACTTCGGTCGGAGGAAAGGCATTCCCTTCGTACGTCGCCTTTACGAGAGAAGGAGCTCTGCTTGTCGGAGAGCCGGCAAGGAGGCAGGCTGTTTCTAATCCTGAAGGAACAATCATGGCAATAAAAAGGAAAATGGGGACTGACTACAAAGTCCAGATTTATGGAAAGGAGTATACCCCGCAGCAGATTTCCGCATTTATCTTGCAAAAGATTAGGGCAGATGCGGAAGCTTTTCTGGGAGAAAAAGTGGACAAGGCTGTAATCACCGTACCTGCTTACTTTAATGATAATCAAAGACAGGCAACGAAGGACGCCGGCTCCATCGCCGGATTGGAAGTCGTGCGCATAATCAACGAACCCACTGCCGCCTCGCTTGCTTACGGTCTTGACAAGGCGGGTAAAGAACAGAAGATCATGGTCTTCGATCTTGGTGGTGGAACTCTTGATGTAACTATAATGGAGTTCGGAGGGGGTGTCTTCGAGGTAAAGTCCACTAGCGGTGACACTCAGCTCGGCGGGACCGACATGGACAATACTCTCGTCGATTACATTACTTCGCAGTTCAAGGGACAGACGGGGATTGACGTAAGAAATGACAAGGTAGCAGTCCAGCGTGTAAGGGAAGCAGCCGAAAAGGCAAAGATTGAACTCTCGACAACAATCACAACTGATATCAATTTGCCGTTCATTGCGGCAGATTCGACAGGTCCTAAGAACCTCGCCCTTACACTTACCAGGGCAAAACTGGAAGAACTGATCAACCCGATCATTGAGCGCTGCAGGCATCCGACGATGCAGGCTATTCAGGATGCAAAACTTGAGCCAAACCAGATCGATAGGATAATTCTTGTCGGCGGTCCTACTCGAATGCCGATAGTTCGGAACTTTGTCGAAAAAATCATGGGCAAGCCGGCGGAGCGCGGAGTAGATCCAATGGAGTGCGTCGCAATGGGCGCAGCAATTCAGGGAGCGGTTCTTTCCGGAGAAGTCACTGATATTCTGCTTTTGGACGTGACGCCCCTATCCCTCGGAGTTGAGACGATGGGTGGTATCCTGACCAAAGTGATCGACAGGAATACCACAATCCCGACAAAGAAGAGCCAGATATTCACAACTGCCGCAGATTTCCAGACAACCGTGACCGTTCACGTTCTTCAAGGCGAAAGGGCAATGGCGGGTGACAACGTGTCGCTTGGAAATTTCAACCTCACGGGAATTCCGCCTGCACCCAGAGGCATTCCACAGGTCGAAGTATCTTTCGACATTGATGCGAATGGCATTCTGAACGTGGCAGCTAAGGACCTTGCAACAGGTAAACAGGCAGGCATAGCGATCACCGCTTCGACCAAACTTTCAGACAAGGAGAAAGAGCGGATGATAAAGGAAGCCGAGGAGTACGCTGAAGCTGACAAGAAGAAGAAAGAGGAAGCTGAGATCAGAAACCAGGCAGATAGCATGATCTACACGACGGAGAAGACAAAGGCCGATCTCAAAGATAAGATCACTGCTGAACTCATGACAAAGCTCGATGCTGCTCTAAAGGAACTGAAGGATGCAATGGCTGGAACCGATACGGAAGTTATCAAGCAAAAGAACGAAGCGCTTGGAAACGTCTTGAAGGAAATCGGGACGGTAGCCTATCAGCAGGCAGCCGCAGCCGCTTCTTCAAGCAGCCCGTCAGGAACTTCCTCCACCGGATCTTCGAGTTCGCAATCGACAACCGGCGGTCCAACTGTGGTCGACGCGGAGTACAAGGTAGATCAGGATTCTGG
>JABDCJ010000077.1:5664-8709 GCA_013288145.1 Nitrososphaerota archaeon
AAGCCTAATTCAGCGAGTGAAGGAGTAGCAAGGGAACAAATGTCGTCAACATCGTCTGAAAAGCGAGACTACTACGAGGTATTAGGCGTAACAAAGAATGCAGACAAAGACCAGATAAAAAGCTCCTATCGGAAACTCGCTATGCAGTACCATCCGGACAGAAACAAGACGCCGGAAGCTGAGGAACGGTTCAAGGAAATATCAGAAGCGTATGCCGTTCTCTCTGATGACGCAAAGAGAGCGCAGTACGACCGCTTTGGCCACGAAGGAATCCAGGGAAGATACTCGACTGAGGACATTTTCCGAACCGCCAACTTTGATGAGATTCTCCGCGATCTCGGCTTCGGCGGCAACTTCGGCTTCGGAGGGAGCATCTTCGACATGTTTTTTGGGAATATGACTGGATCAGGCCGGGGAGCCAGGCGCGGAGCCGATCTCCGGTACGATCTAGATATTACTCTAGAACAAGTCGCTTCCGGTTTGAGTACTGAAATAGAAATTCCGCGGACCGAGCGTTGCTCCATCTGCAAAGGGACCGGAGCAAGACCCGGAAGCTCGCCACGCGTCTGTACTGAATGCGGCGGAAGAGGACAAGTTCAGCGAGTCAGCTCATCGGGATTTGCGCAATTTGTTAGGATCGAGACCTGCAGAAACTGCAGGGGTAAGGGCGAAGTACTGGACAACCCGTGCCGGGATTGCAAGGGAAGTGGAACTGTCCAACGAAATAGAAAGATAACGGTAAAGATTCCACCAGGAATCGAAAATGAATCCTCACTTCGATTACGGGGAGAAGGAGACGCGGGTGAAAGTGGCAACACTGCAGGCGACCTTTACGTCGTCTGTCACGTGCTTCCCCACAAGGTATTCACGAGGGAAGAAGGCGATCTCCACTGCGCAGTATCTCTTGATATGGCGAGTGCTGCACTGGGAACATCAGTCAAGGTTCCAACTATTGATAGCGCCGGCGCGGAAATTGTCATCCCGGCGGGAACTCAAAACGGTACGACTTTGAAACTAAAGGGAAAGGGAATTCCATTGATGGGAGGTTCGGGCAAGGGAAACGAGCTTGTCACTGTTAACATTACGGTACCTTCCAGACTAACGGACAAGCAGAAAGACCTCTTGAAGCAGTTCAAGCAGATCGAAGAGGAGAAAAAGAAAGGCTTTTTCAAGTTCAACTAATTTTTTCTAGTTATTCTTTACACGCATAATTTTCGTCCGACCCATTACACTCCAATATTCCACTTCAACCCCAGAGGCCAATTTGCTCTTCATGTCCTCGTCTGTCGGAAGTGGAACGTCGAACGTCTCGAATGTTTCCAGATCCATGAGTTGAACATTGGTGGGACTTATTGACACAATCTGGCCGGATTTCTTTTCGATTAATGGGACTTCAACGTTTGTAGAGACAGGTAGTACGAGGCTTCTCTTTACACTGTCAAAAACTCCAATACCAACGACGCGAGCTTTTGCAGCTCCGTGCTTACCGGGCTTGCTCTTGTCGTACTCTACGATTCTGCATGCTTCACCGTCAATTAGGATGTAAGATCCATCCTTCAGACTGCCAAGATCAACTGGCCTACTCATTTACGCGACCGATAAAGTACGAAAAATGCTCGTTGCGTATTTAATCTTAGTGTAAAAAATGCGCATTTTGAAAGTACATAAATAGCTCTTTACAATTCCGGCTTTTTCCGATGGCAGTCTTTACCAGACCCGCAACCGGATTAGTTAGGCAGCTTGGCTTTGTTGACCAGCTGATAATTTCGCTTGGCACTATCAACATAATGGGTGGGTTCGTGCTGACCATGATCGGCGCGCCTTTCTTTTTCCCCGGCGCGAACATGGTTTTGGTGTTTATGCTTGGAGCGATTCCCGCGATAGCTTTCATTGTAATGTACTCTATTTTGAGCGCCGCGATCCCTCGTTCTGGAGGAGACTATGTATGGACAGGAAGGATCCTCGGACCCAGGGCTGCTTCAATTCAAGGAATTTTGTTTCTATTCAGTCAGATCATAGCCTTCATTGCCCTAAATGCGTGGGGAATAATCACTTATTCACTTGCGCAGGCTTTCTTTGCATTTGGAATTGCGACGAATAACAGCGGGCTGATTCAACTAGGTGTTAACATTACTTCTCCCGGCACAGGTTTCACTCTTGCAGTTCTCATTCTTATTTTCATGATAGCAATCACTGCCTTTGGAACAAGAATTTACACCTCAATCAACAGGTTCGCCTTCTCGATCTATGCAATAATTCTCGCCCTTTTCCTGATCGCCCTCGCGACAACATCAACCGGCCATTTTCAGTCGACCATTAATACTGATCTCGCAGCATACAATCTGAACTATACAAGTATCAATGCCGCAGTCCAAGCGAATCCGCAGCTTTCAACGTTCAGTTTGACGAACACGATTCTTGCCTTTCCGCTGCTGGGTTTTCTTACCTATTCGGGTTTTAACTTCAATACGTACGCTGCAGGCGAAACAAAAAGAGTTGCCACTACAATTCCAAGGGCACTCATCGTTGCGGTTGGTCTTACGATCGTCTTTCTGTTTATTCAGACAGAGCTTACGTACAACTTGATGGGTACTAACTTTGTTAATGGGATCAGCTACCTCTTTGAAAATTCAAAGCTAGGGACTTTTCCCATTCAACCGACAGTTACAGTATTTGCTGCTTTAGCCACGAATCCCTACCTTGGACTTGCGATTAACCTTGGAATCGCAATCGGTAACTTTCTTGTCGCTCTTCAGTGCATGTTTATGTTTTCGAGGATCGTCTTTGCGATGAGTTTCGATCGAGTGCTTCCTGCAAAACTTTCCCAAGTAAGTGACAGGTTCCATGCGCCTCAATACGCCGCACTGGTTGTTGGAGTCGTCGGCATCATTACCGAGTACCTCTACTGGTATGGTTCGGGACTGCTAACAGGCTATCTGAATTCGGCTGTAGTAGTTAACGTCGCCTATATGATTCCGGGAATAGCTGCATTTCTCTTTCCGTTTCTGAAGAGAGATCTTTACAACAGGTTGGTGAAACCATTGC
>JABDCJ010000078.1 GCA_013288145.1 Nitrososphaerota archaeon
CAACCCTATTGGTGTCCATGGTTACAGCGCCATTTCTTGCAAGAGCCCTGCCGATAATAGTTGTGCCGGTTGTTAGCGTAATGCTGGTTAGCGCAAGGATATTTCCTCTGAATCTCGAATTAGTACCTAAAGCCGCTGAGCTTCCGACCTGCCAATAGACATTACACGGATTGCCTCCGTTAGTCATGACAACAGAAGCCGCGCTTGCAGTCGTAAGAGTACTCCCAATCTGGAAAATCCACACTGCGTTCGGATTACCCTGTGCGTTAAGAGTCAATGCTCCTGTAAGTTGAGCAGACGATGAAAAGCAATAGACATTTGCAACCAGCGTCAAGCCACCCAGATCTGTTCCCGTGAGGACAATATTGCATGCCTGGCTCGTCAGAGCCTTATACGCAGTGACAAGATCACTCTTCGCCTGGATCGCTGGTGCGTTTGCAAGGTTAATTGTTCCTACCACCGAGCCAGTATGTGGAGTCAGGCACGGAGACTGAAATCCCGTACAGGAGGAACCCGGACTCACTCCCAGATCTCCAGTTACTACGCTTGCGCCCGTGTTGGTTACAGTTGATCCTGCTAGTACTGCATAGCTACTTGCTGTACCGAGATTAGGCGATGTTGCTCCCTGACTTACTGTTCCCTGTCCTAAAAAGGAAAAGGAAAGAACGAATACAATAGTTGCTCCTATCAGTGTCGTAGTCTGAATCTTGTTCATTTCAGCATCTCGGGGCGTTGGCAGAAAACATTCATGATATAACCGTATGACGTATTCTCCGAGCTAAAATGAGAGCCTCCATCATAAAATAATCAGAAAATGAACAAAAACGTCAGATCGGTATTTACAAATGACCGAGTGACTAACTGCAGAAAACATCGTATTTTGGAATCATTCCGAAAGAGGGTAATTTTGTTATTCTGCTACGATTGGAACGCGTTTTACGAGTGAAGCGGCCTTTTTTTGAAACCGAGCTCAAATCACAATATGACTTTCGATCGTCTCCACCGACTCGATCCAGATGACTTCTCTTACTCCCTTCATCGCTTTTACACCTAGAAATGTTGCTTTACACAATCGGGCACCGAGTGAGAGGACGATCCTAAGGGATAATTGCTTTGCTCTCTAAATCGTTACTACAAGTTCGATTGCAGATGGCTAAACTCTACGAACTGAATGTCTAGGATTGAAGAAGGAAAAACCCATTATTCCTCTGAATACCGATGCCAACACGCTGAATGAGGCAGGAAATGAACACACCTCCCATATAGTAGAACATATGCTAAAACTATCCCGTTGAAGGAAGAAAAAAGATGACTGCTACAATTATGAACTTGCCTGAGGAGGGCGTTAATCATAATTTGTCCATCATGTGGTGAAGAAGTGGATGATGCAATTGCAAGTTTTTGTCCCCAACTGTAGCAAATCGCTGATACCGCCGAACTTACCTCAAACTCCAACAGTAAGTCAACACCAGAATAATTTTGGCAAGAAATCTCATCGCAGTCGGAATATTGTTCTGAGCCTTGTTGTATGGTTTATCATTGTAGTAATTGCATCTTATGCCTATTTTTCTACAGCGAATAACAGTGTCATTGCTTCTTCAATAAGTTCGTCAAACGCAGCTTCGGCTTTATCCTCGTCAAATTCCATTTCCCCTCCCATCTCAAAGTCTTCATCCTTATCGATAAGCTCTCGCTCAATTGCCACTTCGAATGGCCCCCTTCAAATTGCTGTTACTGATGTAGTCAAGAGCACAATTAGCTCGCCAGCGGGACAGTCAGGTTACATTTACTACATTCAGATAACAGACACGGACTCTCAGAGTCACTTTGTGAATCCATTCAACTTTCAGCTGATTAGTAATTCGAACACGGTTTACAGTCCCGGAATCGTGATAGGCTCCGATAACCTCCTAAATTCCCTTACACTCAGTCCCGGTCAACATACAACGGGTCAAGTGGCGTTCAACGTTGTAAATGGAGACACGCCGGGCAAGTTAGAATACAAGTACGAGCTGGAATCAATTGATGAATTTGTGACGGGTTTGCCGCAACCAAGCGGATATGTTTCAGAGGTAGATGGTCTGATCGTAAACATGCCTGCTACTCTTATTGGATTAATTCCTACCACCGAGATTAATTCTTCGATTTATGCGACACCAGGTCAGATCTTGAGTTTTGTGATTCAGTTTTCTACAGTGTTATGTAACTTAGGAACACTCGCGATTGGTTCAATGGACATCACCACAGCTGGATTCAGCATATTGTCTTTCTCAGCAAAAACAGTAGGATCGCAAGATGGTGTTACAAGCTATCCTATTTCCATTTGCGGCAATGGCCAAGAAATGATTCCTGTCACAGTGAATATTGCCCTGCCCCCTTCTGGCTACTTTCAAGGAATTCTCTATTTGAATTTTCAACTAACATCCACCCCCTATTCTTTCGGCCAACCCACTGCGACTACAAGAAACACAGAAAGTTCGGATTCTATTACTCCAATAACTTCAACGAACCATTCCGCTTCGTTCATTACAGCAGGTGGATGCTACAACGTTACAACTACTTACGTTACATCGATAACACATTCAAGTTACACTTCAACTTACTCTGCTACTTCCATTGTCGTAACTGGTACGCCTGGAACTGTAACGGGAACCACATTCACATTTTCGGGTGGAACATACGATTGCAAGGTCTATGGTCCGACCACGTTCTCTTACGCCGGCACAACGTACACCATTACCGGCACAACTTTCGTTGAGAACTACACCTATACCGTGTCTCAGACTGATTTCACGACAACCGAGACTATCACTTCAACCTACACAACATCGGCACCGTAGAATAATGAGATGCCAGCTTCGCGTTTCTCGCTTCATTTTTTTTCAATCCCGGTAAGGACTCCTACCCTAACCCTTGCATATGTCTTTCCTGAACCAAATGACCGGAATCTTCGATAGAGCATCTGTCCGCTGTCTTGCTTTTTTGGTTTGGAGCCATTTCTAAATGGTTAACGAATTCATACCTAGATCACGCTAATCGACCTGGATCCACTCCATCAGCTAATCCGAAGAATGATTTCAAAAACAACAACCCCATGGTGTATAAGTCAGGGATGTGTTTCATACATAGTGGCTTGTGGTAACCTACGATTTTTGTGAGCGATGCGGCCATGATGAGGAGATTACTTATTGCTCCGCGCACAAGCAATTTCTCTGCCTAACTTGCGACTGGCGGCTTCATGCAAAGGAAATGCAACAGATAGCATACTAGCCAAGTCTGAGAGCTTCCTTGCGTGACTCCATTTCATTTTTCTATTTTTGGGTCGCCGACGCTCTCAAGGGCGTCTTCAGTCGCATTGTATTGAGATGTGAGCTCTCCTATTGGATGAACGCTCGGAGATCCTCGTCTGGACTCGTCTCGCTTCTTGCTCTCTTTTTTCTTTTTGGCGTTTTGCTTTAAATCAGCTTTCTCTATCTCGCGCGCAATCTTTGTTCTGGGATGCTTTTTTTTCATGGGTTGTTCGGATTCTCCACTTGGTATCGTTACGCTTTCATACGCAAATCTACGAAGGTCAATTGTTCATTTCTCTCCTAAGTATTGAACAAAAAAATTCTCTCTTTCTTATCTCGTGTGGCTTTTTTATTAGATGACTATATGGTTCGGAGGATTCTTCCTTCCTATAGTCTCAACTACTTCGGTCCAGATCACATCTCTCACTCCTTTCATAGCTTTTACTTCCTCAAGGAGATTGAGCAAAACACGGTTGTCTTTGACAAACACTTCGATACGCAAATCAATGGTATGCTCTCCTATGGTCCTCACTGCACTGGTTACTTCTTGACGTTTCAACAGTTCTCTCCCGACATCCATCGTCTCCCCACCTTTCGTGTAAATGAGTAGGTCTAACCGTCTGAAACCGAACTTCATTGGGTCTAGCGAGTAGAATTTTATGAGATATTCTTCCTCCAACCTCTTCCTTCGTCTCTGGACAGTGCTTAAGGGAATATCGAGCTGCTGAGATATTTCATGTGTTGTTATAGCACCCTTAGAATCAAGAAGCACCCTTAGCATCTTCCTATCAACATCTGATAGTTGCGAATGCATCAATAGTCAATTTGGAGACTTTCCTATAACAATTTACACTGCAAAGTCCTATATCCTCTCATTTCTCACCTATCGCAATGGACAAACTACCATCGGGACAAGACGCTTTGATACTGAAAAATCTTCTTACTTCTCGTGCTGAAATCTCTTCTCAGGTGTTGGCTGAGAAAATCGGACTTTCGCCCGCCGCCACCAGACGTAAAGAATTGGCTGAGGAATATTTGAGAATAACATATTCGAACATATTGGAGAGCTATGGTCTGCGACAGGTAGAATTTCTAATCTCCACGAAAGGCGGAAAAACACTGTCAATAGGGCAAGAATTACTGAAACGCCAAGAGGTTGCTTATGTTGCTAGGACAATAGGCGAATTTACAATCGACATGAAAGCAGAGGTGTTTGTCAAAAGTGGTGCTGAACTAATCAATTTGATTGAAGAAGTGAAGGCTATGGACGGGGTCAAGGATTTGATTTGGAGTGAGGTTATAGAAATCGTTGGCAGAAAGAACCAAATCCCGAAAGAAACACTCGAAGCCTTGAAGAAAAAAGAGGCGATACAGCCTCTAACATTAGGGCTAGAAAAACCTACGAAATTCTAGGTCAGTTACGGAGTAAACTATCTCGGGTAATGGGTTGATGAGAAAAATGAAAATGTCTTCTCCCTGGTTGATGCACCCGATATCGCAACCGCTCAAAGAGTTCGCAAAGAATCTCACGGGCACGTAGCAGATGAGATTGTCGAAGTAATAGAAGGGAGTTAGCTATCTTTCAGAGCTAATCCGCGAGCACATGCGACCCCTTGACGATTCCCGCTTTTTGCTAGTTGCGTAATTCCAGGCATTCAGCGAGTTGATTGATGGAAAACGGCTTCATGAGTATGGGTAATCCCGCTGCCCTTGCTTCCTGTTTGACGGAATGCAAGCTTGTCGCGAGGATTACCTTTGTATCTTTTCTATATCTTTGGATGATTTTGGCGGCCTCAATTCCATCCATTTCGGGCATTTGGTAATCCATAATGACAATGTCAAAGGACTGTCGATCTTTTGCCAAGGCATTGACTATTGATGTCCCATTATTGAAAATAGAGGGCGATTGATAACCTAGTTGTTCAATAATTTGTGAATAAACAAAGGACAATTCCTTTTGGTCATCTATGATTGCAATTCTCAAATTGCGATTTACTTCCGCAAGCATATCGCTTTGGCAGCCCCAAGATCTATGAATACAAATCGTTCAACTACGCCTTCAGCGTTGAAGAAAAAATTCTCTTTTGTCACCAAAGCTGAGCGTTCTGTTATTATTCCTCTGAATTTTGCTATCTTCCCTAAGAGAGTTATGAAATACCGTAGCAGAACAGAGATCATGGATGCGATTCTCCGATCTTCAATATCCGGTGCTAAAAAGACGCAGATAATGTATAGAGCATACTTATCGGTGGCACAATTGAACGAGTATTTGAGGGACCTTACAGAGAAGCAGTTGATAAGATATGAAGAAGATTCACGAATCTTTCGGGTCACCGATAGAGGAATTCGATTCTTGAACGTTTACGATGAGATCAGTGAACTTGTTACTGTCAGCGAAGAACGACCCTTCTTGAAAGAGCTAGCGACACCACTTCCTTCTCCCGAAAAGGCAGAGATCATGATGAAGCCCTGGGTTTAGAGAACGAAATGATTTGGAGGATTCTTCCTTCCTATAGTCTCAACTACTTCGGTCCAGATCACATCTCTCACTCCTTTCATAGCTTTTACAGTTTCTAGGAGATCCAACAGAATGGCGTTGTCTTTGACAAAAACTTCGACGCGTAAGTCTATAGTATGTTCTCCAATAGTTCTTGCAGCATACGTTACGTCTTCACGTTCTAACAATTCCTTTCCTATGGTCATTGTCTCGCCACCTTCTGTGTAAATCAAAAGGTCGATGCGTCTGTAACCAAATTTCATAGGATCTAGAGAATAATGCCTTATGAGATATTCTTCCTCTAATCTTTTCCTCCTTCTCTGGACAGTGCTTATCGGCATATCGAGTTGCTTAGATATCTCATGAGTCGCTATACTCCCCTCAGAATCGAGAAGCAACCGCAGCATCTTTCTGTCCATATCCGACAGCTGAGAATACATTACGCAGGGTGATCTGTCTAAATGCCTCAAAAATAAATATTCCTGAACGAAATAACCAAAAATACCTTTGTTCATGTCTTTTCTCATGGACCGAGTCCTTCAAGATAGAGACAAGGGAGATAGTCGGACATGATACAGCCATATTTCTGGCTCCCCATCTTTTTGGTGAAACGACTAACTGGTGGACAGGTTATCAGAATATTCTAGATAACTAGAATATGAACCAAGTTAATTTGTGGCTAGCGCACCATGCTCAACTATTCTGATTCCAGTTTCGGGGTATCTTGATACTTGATTCGACACGGATTTTTTAGCACGTGACAAATGATCGCTACACAACAAATATGTCCTCATCTCCTTCGGTAGCGTTGGCCAGCTGTACTCTATCAAGACCCAGCCTGTCGCTCTATTCGAGCAGCCTTCACTAGATTGACAAGTAGTCATCGCGATTACTCTACAATCTTAACCGGCATCAACATCGGCGCTCTCACGCTCGTGATGGAAAAGATCTGGATATCGACGAACGACTCCATCTGAAAGATGATCACTGTACTTGGACCGAAGAAACGTTCTGCTTTTGACGTGTTTGTTCATCCTGCTTGTCCGTCGATTGACCGGTGCTCGTCTGTGGAGCAAATTGTGTTGTTCCTGCTCCTGCGGTCGGCATGTTGGTTGGAATTAGCATGAGAGTCCCACGTCCTTGGAGCCCGAGCTCATAGAGAATATTCATCCAACGAAGTTCCATCGCTCTCGGATTTTGAGAGTAGAGGTTTGCAGCATCAACCATTTTCTGCGCAGCCTGGAACTCTGCTTCGGCTAATGTGATTCTAGCCCTTCGCTCTCTCTCCGCTTGAGCCTGCCTGGACATTGCCTCTTGCAACGCCGCAGGAGTAGTAATATCTCTGATTTCCACCGCTGTAACTTTGACGCCCCAGTTTTCAGTTTTCAAATCAATTATTTCTCGAGCTGATGCGCCTATCTTTTCCCTTTCATACAGGAGGTCATCGAAGCTGACCCCGCCGATAGTTTCTCTTAACGTTGTTTGGGCAGCAAGCTGAGTT
>JABDCJ010000079.1 GCA_013288145.1 Nitrososphaerota archaeon
CGTTTCACGCCTGCGTACTTTTTCATAACTAGAAATTAGTTGCGTCTTTGCCAGAAAAATGATCTTGAGATGAACAAACCCAAATTGAAAAAGCCACTAAAGGAACCACATTCTTCGCATTCTTTCCTTTCAGATTTCATTCTGGGGAGTCAAGATGGACTTGTCAACGTGTTAGGCATCCTTCTGGGAATCTCTGCTGCAACGGGCGATGTAAGGATAATTTTTGTCGCAGCTTTTGCCGCTCTTGGGGCTGAATCGATTTCAATGGGCGCGGTAGCGTATACGTCAACTGTTGCTAGACGCCGCCAGTATCTGAAGGAAGTCGACCGAGAGCAGACAGAGATGAAACAGGTCCCGTCCTCAGAGGTTGATGAAGTTCGGAATATTCTGAAGGGGTGGGGTTATGAGGGAGATGAGCTTGATGAGATGACAAATCACATCGCTTCAAATCCAAAAGCGATGTTGAACTTTATGATGTCGTTTGAGCTCGAACTAGCTCCAATTGAAAAAAACGAAGCACGGAGAAGCTTTGCAGTAGTCTTCTCTTCGACGATATTTGGTTCGATCATTCCGCTCATTCCATTTTTCTTTGTTTCATCCTCAACAATAGTCTCGGGCACCATAGCTTCGGTGATTCTCAGTGGCGCCGTGCTCTTTTTCATAGGCGCTAGTTCGAGGCAAGATCCACAGTCGGATCTATTTGGTGGAGCGGACTTCAGATGATGTTAATCGGGCTCTCGGCCGGATTTGCAGGCTACTTGATCGGGCGCTTAATCGGCGCAGTTCCTGCGTGATTTCTTTCCGAGTACATCCAGCAAAGAGGTGGCAACTACACTGTGAGGAGATTAATTCAAAATTGTCTGGAAAAATGAAGGTCGAGGATCTAGGGACGCAACAAACATGGTATCGTGAGTCTCAAGCATGTGCCTTGTCCAAGCATCGTTTTCTCTGTTCGTTCTGTAATTTCCCACATAATGGTTGCAGAGCATCGAGCCTGGAAACTCGTCAAAGTTCTCTTCAATAAATTTCTCGAATGATGCGTGATTCTCCAGCTCACTTTCATCGTTCAGCCGATATCTGATATGGAGCACCATTCGAACAGGTAACTTTGCCTCCAGCAGAAGGGAATCCAAAATAGCACGGCAACCTGCGTTGAAGCCCTCGGGATTCTTTGCCGGATCCCGTATTCTAATTACTCTCAAACAGTCCTCTCGCACGTAATGATCTACGTCGATACCGAACTCTTCCATCTGAGCTTTGATTGAGCCTGGCGTTTCCGGATCGTCGGCCGGTATTACGTATTCGCACATTTCGTGTTTTTCCAGACCTCTCTGAATGTAGCGAAACTCAACCTTCCTCGCGAGCTGCTTATCATCGTAGAGCATTACGAGGTGCTTGAAATCGTCAAATCGTTCAACATAGTCGGAAATTGGCTCGGCACGGTAACGAAGACCAGTTATTTGAAAGGCGGTAACAGGAACGCCATTTTTTGCAAGAACGGCCTGATGCCGACCACCCGTGAGAAATATCGGCGTGCCGGATTCATCAACTTCGATCCTACCTTGAAGCTCGGACAGATCGGCCAGAACAACAGACTTCAAACCAGCCCGGGCCTCCGCTGACGTTCCAATTTGGTCATCCAGTTCAATTTTTTTACTTAAACTATCAGGAAGATTTCTTCAGTTTTACGGTAGCTGCTCCTTGCGCTGCTCCTGAGAACAGGCAAATAGAGCAGTGACTCCGAAAACTGCCGAAAATGCGAGGATGTTTCTAGGGGCCTCTTAAGAAAAAAGAGGATAATTACCTGGGTTGAAGGACGCATTCCTTGACGCATTGTCGTTCACGTAAGCTTGGAGGTATACGTTATTTGTTGGTGTGACGTTTATCGAGCTCTGTCCGGGTGGCTGTGATGAATTTCCCCAATATGCGAATGAGACATTCGCGTAGTTTCCCACAGAAATCTTGTAGCTCCTGCCTTTGTATGCCTCGAAAGAGAATGGCGTGTATCCCGCAGCCGCGACCGAACCGTTGGTCAAAGCCGCGGTTATCCAAAGACCGGTTACCGGAGTTCCGGTCGTGGCGCTTGTATGAACCACGACGAGCGCAGTTGTGCGCTCTGATGTCTTGGAGTAAGCAACGAGGCTCATTGCCTGTTCTGCCGTTACTGTAATCGTTCCATTTGTGCTTCCGTTACTCCAGTGGTCGAAAACAAAGCCAGCGTGATTTTGGGCTGAAATGGTGACGGTCGAGCCCTTGACTACGTTAAAAGTTGCCGGCGTGAAAAGTGTGTTAGCGGTTCCATCCGGCTGGGTTACGGTCACGAGAAACCCACTGTCGATAATCGATCCGTCGGGCGACTTTGAATTTATAGTAATCGGGATCAACGAAGCGAGATCCGAAATCAGGGTATTGAAATACGGCGGCAGGGAATCATAGGGATAGGGATGTACGCCGTTTGTCAGGTACAGATAGTTGACATAGTCCGACGCCGCGGCGATGTAGTACGGATTCGGGTTTGATACGTTGTAGCTTACAAACCAGAAGTTGCTCTTGTTGTAGCTTAGGTGCCAGCCAGCAAGATAGGGCAGTGTCGGAGTATATGCGTTTTCAAAAATTCCAATCTGGTCAACGGTACCCACGAAATAGTAAGGTACATCCGCTCCGGAGTTGCCGAGGACTTTTTGCATTCCAAGCGAATGAACATACCTCGTGAGATCTGTGTAATACGACGCGAGATAAGTGCCGTAGGAATTGAACTCCCAGTTCGCCATCTGGTCGAGGTAAATTCCATTAACGTTGTACCAGTTGTGGAAATTGAGAATCTCTTTCTCGATCATGGGAATCCCTCGTTCTCCCCAGACAGTCGGGACGTACCCAAGAACAGTGATTCCGGCATTTTGCATACTCTTGATGCCATCTCCTCTCTGCGAATCATATGAGTTCCCCGGACCGTCGGCAATGTCCACTATGACAACAAAGGGCACCTGCGGATTTGCCTGCTTCGCCTGTATGATCTCGTTAACTTGAACCTGTGAATAGTTGGGCGAAAACATAGGGATGATTATTCCGGTATTCGACTGAGTTGACTCGGTGTCTCTGGTCCCAAGGCTAGAAACTGGAAATTCGACGAAAGCAACTGATAGAATGAGGACAGCGAGCAAAACTGCGATCAAAATCTGGACAGATCGCTGCCCTAATAATTCCCCACTTCTCTTCAATATGTTGCACTGCCGATTTCAGCAAAACATCTCACAAAAGCTATAATCGTGCAAATTGGCTATGGGGATGTTTGATTATTTATTACCTAATCAAAAAGCCTCTTGAAAGTTTCTAGTACTATCGCCTACAGGCTTGATACATCGAAAATTATACTGATGATACAACCTCGATGCGCTGTCATCTAGTTCTGGATCTTTCTTCTAGTGAAAAATCTAGTTTCTTGTAAATAGAATCTAGCTAGGTTTAGCTGTTGCATTGCCTTGCAAGGTAAAAAACATCCTTCTTCTGTGTCAGGAATGTTTCCTGTAATAGTCGTTTCAATAGTTGTAATTTTCGCCGCGTTAATGTTCACAACATTCTATTCGCAGACTTCCCTGCCTACAACGCCAAATAGCATCGTTGTCACTAGCTCGCTGGTTAATGGAGCTTCCGTTTCCGGCGTGCAGGTTGATCTCAGAATTAACGGAAGCACGATAAAAACGGGTTTTACGCCGGTAACTTTCTCGGGTCTGGAAAAGGGCGCGCAGTATCAGATAGTTGTATACTGGCTCAATTATACTTACTTTAGACATTTCTCGGACGGGAACCTGAATCGGTATGCGACAGTTATTTTGAATGGTTCAAAGTACGTCGCCCTCAATGCCGAGTACGAAAGTATCCCGGCGAAAGACGCAGCCTCCTTGAACGTAATCGCAGAATTTCCCAATGGCACCCAGATTGGAACTTCGGATCTAGTAAACGGCAGTAACTTCCATTCGCCTGGAATGTGGGTTCAGATAGTTCCACCACAATCGACCCAAGCTTTTACAGGCTCATTCACCGGTGGAAGCATCCTGCCGTTCGTCCTTTTGAATCACGAGAACTATACGATTCAGATGAGCGCGGGTTATCAAAATCTGCATTTTCTATACTGGAAAGACGACCAGAGCAAAGACCCAACGAGAACCATCGCTTTGAGTGGCAACGCGACTTACATAGCCGTATTCAGCACTCAGAATTAGGGCGGCTTTGTGGTTAAAGAGCGGGGACTTTTAGTCCCACCCTTATTTCGACGGATTATCTCCTTCTTCTATAACTTAGTACAAGTGACATCGCTAGAACCACGATTACGATCGGGATCAAGACGTAGAAGAACGTCGGATCAGAGACAAATCCCACGACGGAGCCTACTTGTTGCTGGATGGTCGCCTTGGCACTATAGATATCGCCCCCCATCAATTCGACAGGAGCGGGAGTTGTTGCGATTTCCTTGCCGCTTGAATCATACGCTTTCAGATAGGCCAGGAGCGGAAAATTGTATTTGGCGATATTGACAACCGCAGTTCCGTTTATCGCGGACGAAGAGCCAAGTGAGGTACCATTTTGGTTTACGATCGTCAGATTTGTCGCGGTGGAAGGAAGGTTAATCGCTTCCACGCTGTCTGTTTGCGTCGAGTAAAAATCAGTCCAGGACCCGGAGAATGCCTGAGTGGAGTAAGAGGACTCTACGCCTAGGTAAGCCGCGACCGGCTTTTGAACGCCGAGCGCAAGTCCGGTGTTCTGGTAGACAAGAGCCCCGTTCAAGACCACAGCTAGATAGTTGTTCCCATTCGTGATAATGGTACAATCTGCAGTGGAAGGTTGGGAAGTTGCGTTATCGATCCAAAGATAAGCAAAGTTTGTCGCTTCTACCGTATTTCCAGTACCGTGGATTATTTCCCAATGAGTTCCCGCCGAACTGGAAACTGAAGCGCACGCGATGTAATTTGTGTTGCCGCTGGCCGCGCGTACAAAGAGCCCGACTTGGAGGAAGCCATCAGGTATCGAGGTGTATGTGGAAGTAATTCTCGCATGGAATAGCTCGGCATCGGAAGGAGGAGATATGGCGTAAAATCCGGTGTAAGGCCCGGTTGATACCGCTTTTACTGTAATGCTTAACCCAGACTGACCTTCAGAGAAGGCAACTACCGTGTTGTACTTTGTTCCATTGGCCGCGTACTGCCAATTCTGTCCGGCGTAGTCAATGTGGTAAGAGTTGTAATGACCGCCGAAAGACCAGTTACCATTTGTCTGCGTTTGAAGCTGGCTCTGGCTCTGACTCGTATTGAGTGAATCAGAAAATACCAGTCCGGATTGGGCGCGGGAAAGAGTTGCTTCAGAAGCAGCTGTAGCATTTCTGACACCAAAGATGGAAATCCCCGCAATTGCGAGGATCAAAAAAGTAACAATAAAACAAATTGAGACCACGAAAATTCTTCGCATTTCGATACTAGATGTAAGTTCCAAGTGTTAATTCACTTTGGATAGAAATTACTGATCAAGACATGAAGAAAAGGATGCAAGAAGATTGTGCTATAATAAAACGCAAAGAACGTGCGGACGCTACCGCACTGTGACACACTTTGCCAGGTTTCTCGGATAGTCAGGATCCGCTTTCTTTTCCAACGAAGTATAGTATGCGAGCAGTTGAAGTGGCACACTTTCGACAAGTGGGAACATTGCATCGTCGACGGTCGGGATCTCGATCCAACTGTCATATATTTCATTATTCACGTTAGAAATTCCGATTATTTTTCCGCCGCGAGCCTTGATCTCGTGTGCGCCGGTCAGAGTATCCGAGTGTGTGCAGTCGTCCGGATTCACGAGCACGACCGAGACATCTTTGTGCATGAGCGCGAGTGGACCGTGTTTCAGCTCGCCCCCAGGCAGGCCTTCGGCGTGGATGTACGAGATTTCTTTTATCTTCAATGAACCTTCTAGGGCGATCGGAAAGTGGATGCCACGTCCGAGGATGTAAATGTCGGTTACTGCTTCCAGATCCTTCGCAATCTGTTTTATCATTGACGCACTGGAGAGAACTTTTGAAACCGCGAGTGAAACCTCCTTGAAATCCGGATCGAACTTCCTTCCGGAGAGTTCAGCGGCAAGCCGGTAGAGAATGACCAATTGGGACGTAAAGCTCTTCGTCGCAGCGACCCCAATTTCTGGTCCACAGTGAAGCCCTATCGAATAAGCCGACTCCCGGAAAAGTGAAGAAGTAAGCGAGTTGACGATAGAGATGATCTCTGCACCATCTTCCTTTGCAAGATTTACCGCGCTCAGAATATCCGCACTCTCCCCACTCTGGGAAATCGCGAGCAATACTGCATCTTGGTCCAGAAAGTGCGGAAGGAACTGCACTTCGCTTGCAATCATTGGCTCCGCCCTTTTCTTCGCGTACTTTGAGAGTAAATAGGAACCGATTTGCGCCGCGTGATAGCTAGTTCCACTCCCGGTCAGGTAGAGATTTTTGCACCCGCGTAGCTGTTCAAGCAGAGACTCCGAATCGTACCATAACGCCTCGGCAGTTCTCAAAATCGTCGAATTCTGTTCGAATATCTCTTTCAAAGTAAAGTGCGAGAACTCTCCTTTTTTCACCGTAAGTAGCTCGTGCGCGATCTTCGTCACCGTCGGATTAATAGACTCGCCGTCGAAGTTTAAGATCTCCATACCCGAGGAACCGATTATTGCTATTTCTTTATCCCCGAGAAATATTGCATCGTCAGTGTGGTCGGAAAATCCGAGGACGTCACTCGAAAGATAATATGCAGTCTGACCCAAGCCGACGATAAGAGGTTCCTTGTATCGAGCGGCTGCTATAGTACCGTTTTCAAATATTGCGATGAATGCGAAGCTCCCCTCCAGTCTGGAAAGCGTGCGAAGCATCGCTTCGCGTATGCTGCCTGTAAGATCAAGATTCTTCTGTAAGAGATTTGCAATCACTTCACTGTCAGTCTGACTCTTGAAGAGGTAACCTTCTCCACGAAGCTGTTGTTTTATCGATTGATAGTTGTCGATGATCCCGTTGTGAACTATGGATATCTTCATTGAATTAGAGCAGTGTGGATGTGCGTTCACGATGCTGACTCCGCCGTGAGTCGCCCATCTGGTGTGCCCGATCCCTATTGTACCAGGCATCGTATGCAGGTGGAGCGATCCATCCACTTCGGCAACCTTGCCGACACCCTTTCTAGTTTCAATTCGGCCGCCGTAAAGCGTAGACACTCCAACACTATCATAGCC
>JABDCJ010000080.1:0-304 GCA_013288145.1 Nitrososphaerota archaeon
TATTACAGGTTCGGGCATCTCGAAACTCTTACGACCTTCTTCTGAAGAATAAGGTTGCGAGCATCAAAACTTGAACTGCTCTTTTGATTCAATTCCACGAACAGCCGCTTCCGCCAATCGGACAACGTTGTAAAGATCGTTCGTATTCAGGATACTGGAGGGACCGTGCAGATATCTGCAGGGCGTCGAAATCAATCCGGTCGGAACACCAGATCCGGACAGATGAATTTTCCCAGCGTCAGTTCCGCCAGCTCTTGCGAGCTGAAGTTGATGCGGTATCCCGTTTTTCTCAGCCATTATCTTG
>JABDCJ010000080.1:314-6682 GCA_013288145.1 Nitrososphaerota archaeon
ATCTCCCACTCCTTAGTTAGCTCTGAAAAATGTAATTTTCAGTTGTAGTTACGGGATGTGAATCTATCCTCCACCATTGGCCTTTGCGCGATCATCGACGAGTCCATCACTCGGATTGTCGGTCCGCCGCCCAAAGCTGAAATCCATTCCCGCGGTTTCGCACCTGGAACATCGCCCGCAACCGTGGTTTCGAGCACTATTCCAACATCCGGTCTTACGTGGTTTGCCGCAACCTCAGCTCCTCTCAGCCCCAGTTCTTCTTGAACCGTGAACGCAAACACAACATCCAAAGGAGTTTTCTCTTTGGCAAAAGACTCCATCATGGCAAGGCTAACTGTGCAGCCCGCTCTATCATCGAATGCCTTTCCCATGACCATCCCGTTTTCACCCAGCTCGCGGAATGGTTCTTCAAAAGTTGCAATCGATCCGACAACCAATCCGAGAGAGGCAGCGTCCTCGTAGCCGGTTGCTCCGACATCGATGTAGAGATCGGATAAAGGAGTGACCCGATTTGCCTCCTCGCTGGATATAATATGGGGCGGCTTACTTCCTATCGTTCCAGAGTGAAAGCGTCTAGATCCTTTTACTTGGATTCGCTTCCCCGGGAGAATCTTTGGGTCTATAGTGCCGAGCGGCTCAAAACGGAGAAATCCACGCGGCTCAACATACTTGATTATGAAACCCACTTCGTCCATGTGGGCATCAACTATGATTTTTGAACCACTTGATTTTCCGTGAATGGTTGCGTAAACATTTCCTATAGCGTCGACTTCCACTTCGTCCGTGTATTTGCGAGTCTCGTCCACGATGAACTTTCGTACTTCATCTTCGTAGCCGGAAGGCCCGTCAAGCTGAGATAACTTTGCGAGGGTCTCGAATAGCTTTTCCAAGATAATCTTACTGTTTTTGAAAAAATTAGAGCTGCCCAGAAAAAAGAAGTGGGGAGAAAGAACGCCTTGAAAGGCGTCCGATCTAGCTATAGTAGAGAGTGTTGTACCAGAACTGCCCCAGTATTGTGGTGTAAGGACTGTAGACAAGTCCATGCACATACGGCTGCAAGAGCATGTAATTGTCGGTATTCGGAATCCAGATATCCGGCGCAAGACTGTATGTTAGATTGTAGATCTGTGCAACGCCTTGTATCAGCTGTGTCTGGTTATTGTTGAAAGTAAGCGATTGTATGAGGTTGGTGATGGCAGTGTCATTGTACCAGTAGTAACCAGAGTACAAAATTGGAGTAAGTAAATCGATCAGCTCCTGTAGTATCGGGTCGTTCCAGTCAGGACCCCATCCTAGACCTATCGACATCTGCGGCGAGACTGCCGGCGTATTCCACGTACTTATCTGGGCACTAGTTACTCCTTGGAATGCAAGCGGAACGCCGATCGCACCAAGGTCGGCTTGAAGGATTGATTCCATTGTTTGGTAATATACGGAGTTGGGCGCGATATAGTCGAGCACAACCGGAGTCAGCGCAGGAGCCGAGGTGTTGCCTATCACCGTGCCGTTGGGCAAGGTAGCTGAAAAGTGCTCCTGTTTCCCGGCTTGGTTGATCAAGTTGATGGCGAGAGTAGTATTGAAACTGTACATTGGCAAATTACCAGGATTGTATAGTGGACCCCAGCCCTGAGTAAGCGGTCCGAGGAAGCTCTGCGCATAGACAGTGCCATTGTAACCATAAGTTTCATCCAGTAGCTGAGTATAGTTAATCGCATGAACTACCGCGAGGCGAAAATCTGTGTTATTTGTGGGGAATTTACCGCCGTTCATCGGTATCATGAACGTGTTCGGACCTGCTCCAAAATTCTGAATGAGATCGCTGAGACTAAGGCCCTGTTTGTGTTGATACGCACTCCAGAGTTGTCCGAAAACAGTACTTTCAACGAATGAAATCTGCGCTTGGTTCGACGCGAAAACCTCGAGCCTGGAGTTCGGAGTGTAGCCGTAATTGATTATTATTACCGGGATCTTTGGTGGCTGCATGACAGGCTGGAGATTGCTCATCCCTAATCCCCAGTAAGTGGGATTTGATTTCAGAACTATAGTAGAGTATCCAGTCTGAACGGATGAAATATAGTAAGGTCCAGTACCCGGTCCGCCATTTAGGGCAAGATACGAGTTTGCAGTGTTTGCCTGAACTCCGCCGTGCGCATCAATGTATGCGGGATCAAGTATTGCACCCCACCACTGAGCTATATTAGTAAGCAGATAAGGATAGGGCTTTAGTTCGTTAATCTTGAACTGCAACGGCCCGGTAACGATGTAAGCTTGATGGGGGTATGCCATTATCTTCTGAATGGTTGCATTGTTTGCATTGAAGTTACTAAGCAACTGATTCAAGACGCTCTGAGCCAGCTTGTAATCAGTAGTCACTGCAAGCCCGGTAACATTTTGGATGGCGTTCAAAAGACCCCACGGAAGCGCCATGCCAGTCTGCGTAATGATGCTCTGATTCTCCGTCACGTAAAGGAAATTCGAATCTTCGATTCCGCTGTTCATCAGGTTGTTGCGGACGAAAGACCACCACGCGGTCGAAGCATTGAACTTGTCACCTCCCGGATAGAATGTCACATTCGACCTTAGATTGAAGGTGTAGTTGTCGAAGTTAGTCTGAGTCCAGTTCACCGCGAGAGAAGGAATCACAACGCCTTGCGTAGAATTTGGACCGTCGAATGAAACGAGTTGATCGTAAACGTTCAGATAAACCATATCGTCCGAGAGTCCGTAAATCCCCCACGCGGGATCAAGTGAATCCGGCGCGCTAGTGCCCCAACCGTTAGAATCATCAATCAATTGACTCTTGTTCGCGGGCCCGAAGTTAACGCTGTTAACGCTCGTAGTTTGATAAGAAGTTGAGAACAGAGAAGAGTTAGAAGTTGTCAGGGACGACGAGGAAGATGATGATGAAGATGAGGATAGCGGAGACGAAGATGTGGACGACAGCGAGACAGACGAAGAGGAAGTACTCGAAGATACAGGTTGCGAACTGCTAGATGTCACGCTGGTATTGCTGGTAGTTATTGAGGACACGCTATTGCGTGTTGCCAAATAGGCACCGCCTGCAAGAATAAGTATGACCACAACAACGACAACGACCAAAATCGTACGAGAAACTCCGCCCCTGTTAATCGATTTAGGGTTCAAGGTATTTTCTTCGGCAAGAGGAACGCTATTTAAAAGTAGTTACCATTTGGGCCGCGGATGATTAAGGCATCCCAACTTCCAAAGATTTTCATTCACTGTCACGAATTTCGTCATTTCGATTTATCGACATCCTTCTGTTGGCTCTTGAACGCGTAGATTGCCTCGGCCCTTTTCGGCTCCGTGAACCTAAGAAGGATTGATGCGATGATTGTAGTAACTAGCAATAGGATTCCAATCAGCGAGAAAAATGACTGGTCGATCAATCCCAGACTCCGAGCAAACTGGCCTATGATGAGCGAGAACTCTCCTCTCGGAATGAGCCACGTCGCAAACGTGGAGGGAGAATCCAGTGTTCCGTCCCGCGTGAAAGTTCCTCGCTTAGCCTCGGTTTATCTTAAGTTTCAGATTTCTGTTTCCATAATTCAGAATCTTTCCACAGAGTAACCGCCTGCAAATTTACCTAGTACCACTAAAGCGTGGTCAATTAATAATGGTGCGCCGATCAAGATTGCCGTGATAAGTCTATTAGGCCCCATTGAAACAAAAACAAAACCAAATAAATCCTTGATGGGAGCGACTCGCTTAGACGAGGTTACTGAACTAACCCGAACTTCTGGTAGCGATGTTGGCACCCGCTGCAATCACGGTAATGATGACAGCAGCGACTACTATTATAGTTCGAGATATTCCGCCAATCCGATTTGGGTATCTGCATCCCAGACCGTGAGTCAGATATTTCCTTTACATTTTGTTATTTTTTTCGCGATTCGGCGGAAGGCTTTTCATTTTTCGGAAGAGCTCATAGAAGATACAACCCTCGGCGCCGGATACAGCCAGCATGCTACGAGACTGTTTTCAACTCGACTGAGCTCCGGGTCTGTCGTCTTGCAGATCTCCATCGCATACGGGCATCTCGGATGGTACCTGCAGCCCGACGGCGGATTCAAAAGGCTGGGAGTTTCCCCGGTGGGTGGCTGCAGCTCCTTCGTTTCGAGAGTTGGAACGGATTTCAATAGAGCCTGAGTGTACGGGTGTTTAGGCGCAGTCATGATTTCGTCCGTCGAGCCGACCTCGACCAGCCTGCCTGCGTACATCACTGCAACTCGGTCTGAGATGAAACGAGCGACCGCAATGTTGTGAGTGATCAAAAGATAGGTAAAGCCGTACTTGTCATGAAGCCCGACCAGGAGGTTCAAGACCTGCGCCTGAATGGAAGCATCCAGTGCTGAGGTAGGTTCGTCCAGCACGATAAACTCCGGATTAGATGCGATCGCTCTTGCAATTGCAACGCGTTGCTTTTGCCCGCCGGAAAGATCTCTGGGTCGACGCTGCCCAAATTCCATGGGATCTAGCCCGACCGCCTTCATGCTGTCCTCGAACTGCCGCTGTTTTTTCTCCTTGTCCCCGGGAAACTTTTGGAGGCCCTCCATGATGATGCTCCGCACGTTCATTCGCGGATCAAGGCTGTCCGTCGGATTCTGGAAAACCATCTGGATCTTCCGCCTTGCTTTTTTCAGATTTGATTTCTGAACTTTCTCGCCGTCGAAGTAGATATCGCCCAGAGTCGGATTCTCCAAGGTGCAAAGCAAGAGGCCCAAAGTAGTTTTGCCCGATCCGCTTTCTCCAACGAGAGCGAGTATCTCTCGCTTCCCAATCTCCAGCTGAACGCGATCAACCGCTCTAACGTAAGAAGCTGGTTTTCTACTCAGACTTTCCAGCAATCCACGCTTTGAGGCAAGAAAAGTCTTAGTCAGTCCGGTCGTTTTGATTAGCGATTGTTGTTCTCCCAAGATTGTCCTCTCCATTATGTTTTTGACTGCGTGGAGTATAGCCAGCAGGCGACTTGACTGTTTTCGTAAGAGGTCAACTCTGGATCCTTCGTCGTGCAAACGTTCATCACATACGGACACCTCGGATGATACTTGCAGCCGCTCGGAGGATGAACGAGGCTGGGCGGATTTCCGGGAATTGTGTTAAGGAGTCCGTTATTTCTCCTGCCGGATGGTATACACGAGATAAGGCCCTTGGTATACGGATGAAGTGAGGATTTTATCACGGCTTCGGTAGGGCCGAGCTCAACCAGGTTCCCTGCATACATCACAGCGATCCGGTCGGCGATGTTGTACGCGACACTGATGTCGTGAGTGATGAAAAGTACGGACAGCCCATACTCCTCCTTTAGGTCGTTCAGTAGTTTGAGTATCTGCGCTTGCAGGGTCACGTCCACCGCAGAAGTAGGTTCGTCCGCTATCAGCAGTTTTGGCTTCATGAGAAGGCCCATTGCGATTATCACTCGTTGGATCTGGCCGCCCGAAAGTTCGTGCGGATATCTCTGGAGAATGACGTGAGGGTCCGGGATGCGCACATCTTTGAACGCCTCGACCACTTCCTTCGGATCAGTTTCTCGCGCGGTCCCTTCGCGCTTGCCCTTTATCCTAAGAGCCTCCATGACTTGGTCGCCAACCTTCTTCACCGGGTTCAGGCTGTTCAGAGGGTCCTGGAAGACCATGAAAACTATACTTCCCCTGATTGCCCGGACTTCCTGGTCGTTCATGGTGATAACGCTCTTACCATTGAGTAGGATGTCTCCCGACGCGTAGGTCGCGTTTGCCGGCAAGAGCCTGACAATAGAAATTCCCAGGGTGGACTTGCCGCTACCACTTTCCCCGACCAGCGCGACGCTTTCCTTTTCCCCGATAGATAGGTTGACTCCGTTCAGCGCCCTAACTAGACCTCTTTCCGTCCTGTAGTTGACGCAAAGCCCTTTGACTTCCAGCAGCATTTTCTAGGCTAGCCTCCCGCTGAGTACTTCCTGAAGCCTGTCGCCCACAAGGGTGAATGAGATGACAATCGCAAGAATGACAGCGCTTGGAAAGATGCTCCACCACCAAGCTCCGGGTAGGTAGGACAACCCGGCAGAAGTCATCTCGCCCCACTCTGGAAGCGGCGGTTGAACACCAATTCCTAGAAACGCGAGCGCGGAATATGCGAGAATAACGTTTCCGAAATCCAACGCACCGTATGCAATTATTGGGTCGAGCGAGTTCGGCACGATATGCCTGAACATGATTTTGAACGAACCGGTTCCGCACAGTCTTGCAGCTCCGACAAAACCCCGGCGCTTCAGGGTTAGCGCCTGTCCGCGGAAAAACCTCGCGTATGTCGGCCACCAGACAACAATCAGTGCAACGAGGACCGACTCAAAACCCGTGCCGACGAGAATG
>JABDCJ010000081.1 GCA_013288145.1 Nitrososphaerota archaeon
CAATCCCTATTATCACGCATCAGGGCCGAAGATTGAGTCCCGAAAATCATTGAAACGGCTTTTTTGCGAAAAAATAAATATCGCGTTAGCTCTTTCGAGATTTAGGCATAATCGGATACATTGTCAAATACATACAACTACGATCACTTTTCAGTAAAGCCATACAATAAATGGTACAAGGAATTTTTGAAGCACCTGCCGTTGGGCTCCAAAGCACCGGATTTCAGCTGCATAGACGTTGACGGTCGAAAGGTTTCGCTCGCGCAGTTTCGAGAGAAATCATTTGTGGTACTTGAATTTGGCTGTATGACTTGTGCTCCCGCTGTCACGCAATCAACGACTTACAAGAGCAGTTTGTCAAACATGATTCCAAAGTTCTCTTCGCACGGAGTTGAATTTCTGATGGTTTATACTCGCGAGACTCACCCCGGAGAGAACATCAAGAGTCACAGAAAGTTTGAGGAAAAGATCGAGCATGCAAGGCTGTTCAAAGAGCTTGAAAAGGTACAACTCAGATTGCTGGTCGACAGCCTGGATGGGAAGATCCACAGAAAATATGGAATGCTCCCGAATATGGTGTACATCGTAAACAAAGAGAGTCGGATCGTTTACAAGGCAAGCTGGACTGATGCAAAAGAAATCGAATCCGTCCTGGAGAATCTTCTCCTCTGGGAGAAAGAGGGGTTTACTCCGATGGATTCAGTTGCGGTCGTGGAAAAGTACCATTTCATCTACGACAGAGACGTTGAAGAGCACAAGCGCGTATACGAGCGAGCCGGAAAGCGCGCAGTCGAAGAGCTCCGAGCTGAATAGTGGTTATCAAGACAGCCGAACCTACACCCGGCCCGTAGAAACGGGGAAAAGTCAGGAGAAGAGCTAGAAGCAGATCGATGCCCGAAATGGCCAGGATACCGTACTCGCCGGACCCTGCTAAAACCGCCACAGGCTGGCTTGACATGAGAATGTAGTATCCAAGAAGTGACGAGAGAACAAGTCCGATCTGTACTAGCGTTCCTAATCTGCCTGAAAAAAGTGGAATTACATTAGAGTCTCCAGAACCGCGAACCTTTCCGTTTTCCAAAGATGAACAGCTTGCTTAGGGAGCAAATCAAATTGAGTCCTCGAGAATATTATGCACTTTCCGAGATCACTCCCAAATTTGCACCAAATGACTACAATTCTATTGGTGAAAGCTGCGTATTTGCAGGACTGTCCTGCGAATTTTCATTAGTGCGCGATCTTAGTACCTAACATTGTTCCAAAGTCCTAATGAGTGACAAGGTCGCGACCGGGGGTTATGGCAAGAATAAAGGTCTGCGACACCTGCGGCCACGAAGAATTCTTGCATCTCTACCAGACGCAGATTTGCACAGCGAGAAATTGCAAATGTGACGGATGGAGAGAGCCAGGTTACAAGCAGCCCTTAATTGAAGCATATGCTTACGGCTACGAGTAAAAGAAAAAAACTTCCCTTTATCCAGAATAATCGAGAAAACTGGGTTGACCCGTAGACTTGCTAGCGGGAGCTGGCAAGCTTCATTTTTTGGGATATCTATCACCCCAGTCTCGGAGCTAGTATTCTGGTCTAGGAGTACCCCGCGTACAGATCCCGACTAGTGAAAGCACAATAGGGATCAACGCGATTGATCTCCCAATCCAGTTTCGAAATCCAATGCGGAGTTTGCGGTGACAATTTTTTGCTTGTTAGTACCATAGCCGAGGAGAAAATCCCATTTGTCCGCAGGAGTCCAAAATCAGGCCGGATCGAAGATCCATTCCTGAATCTTCGCGTAATGATCATTGACGAAGAATTCTATCGAGGGTTGCGAAAAAAACTCTATGCCTCGTTCCAGAGCGGAGCTTCGGTTATTCTATACGAGATGGGTACGGGTTACGGCGAACTCATGGGCGAGAACATGAAAAAAATGGGGGTTTCGAAGCTCGAGGTGATCAAGAATTTCATGGAGCTCGGGAAAACACACGGATACGGCGTTTTCAATACACCATTTCTAAAGATGATACTGACCGGGCTTCAAGGAGAGCCGGCGGTCAGACTTGAGGACAGCTTCTTCGCAACTGCGTTAGGTACTACTGGAAAGGCGGAATGCTTCCTAATGGCAGGAATCATAGCGGGTGCATCTCAAGTACTTCTCGCCAAGAAATTCACATGCCTCGAAGAAAAGTGTCTGTGCAAAGGAGATCCTTTCTGCGAGTTCAAACTGCGCCAAGTCTCGGACTAGAAAAAGTCGTTACACAATTCAAGAAAACTAATTATTATCTTGGATTGGTTAATCACTCGTCTAAATGAATGTAGTAAGAATCTCAATCGGTCGCTTCGATCCCGAAAACCTAGAATCTGTAAGATCAGCATTCAAGGTATCTCAGGAAAAACTCGTACCTGGGATAAAATCGATGCCAGGTAATCTTAGCTATTACGCTGGGATAGACGGGGAAAACCACGCAATGGTCAATGTAAGTTCCTGGGAATCTGTCACTTCAGCAAAGCAAATGGAACGCTTTCAGCCCATGCTCGACCTGGCGAGGTTGTTCATCGAAATGGGAGTCCGCTTCGACCGTCCCATTTTCAATTTTGAACCGGTCTGGACAATCGAACGGGACTAGCGCCCGACTTTGACGAGTACTTCTTCTATGCTGTCAGAGAGGCGATCCATCATCGTCTCAATTTCATCCCTTTCTATTACGAGAGGAGGGGCAACCGCAATCCAGTGTGGGTCTGCCCTAATGATCAATCCATGTCTTATCGCAGCTTTTCCGACCTGAACTCCGAAAGCCATGCTGTCCGGGAACTGTTGTTTGGTCTTTACATCTCTCACGAATTCAACTCCGATCAATAGTCCCTTGCCCCGGATATCCCCGATTATCCCAAATCTATCCCTCATCTCCTCGAACCTTTTCCAGACTATCGCGCCCGATTCCCGCGCTTTTCTAGGCAGATCCCTTTCCTTGATCTCGGTTATGCTTGCTACAGCTGCAGCGCAAGAAAGCGGGTTTCCGCCAAATGTGTGACCATGGTTAAACTGGATGCGCTGTTCCTCCTTACCCAAAAAGGCCTGCGCGATAGAGTCTTTGAATGCAATACCACCGATCGGCGCATAACCACTCGACATCCCCTTACCCATGCAGATGATATCTGGAATTGAGTTGAAAGTCTGCGCTGCAAACATTTCACCAGTTCTTCCAAAGCCCGTGATGATCTCGTCGAAAATCAAAAGAATATTATACTTGTCACAGATTTCGCGCAGTATGGCAAAGTACTCTTTCGGCGGTGTTATTATGCCGCCAGTGTTTCCGATCGGCTCCACGATCAAGGATGACACCGTCGAGGGATCCTCCTGCTTCACGACCTGTTCTACTATCTGGGCGCAAAATTCTGCGCAATCCGGGTACTCTAGCTTGTAGGGGCACCGGTAGCAGGTAGGAGGAAACACCTTGATGTAGCCTGGAGGAAAAGGCTCGAACGCCGTCTTCCGTTTCGATAGGCCAGAGGCCGCAAGCGCTCCCATCGTTGCACCGTGGTAACCCTCGTACCGCGAGATCACTTTGTACTTGCCCGGGTTACCCGTCTGCTTGTGATACTGGCGTGCTAGCTTCATCGCAGCCTCGGTTGATTCAGATCCTCCACTGAACAGCTTTATAGTTCGAAGATCTCCCGGCGTTGAGCTTGCAATCAAATCTCGAAGCGCGAGAGCATTGAGGTTCGTAGAGTGAAGAGGTGGAGCAAACGAGAGAGTATCGAGCTGGCTTTTGATCGCGTCAATGATTCTTTGATTGCCGTGGCCGCAGTTTACTACAAATATTCCTGAAAGTCCGTCCAGGTACTTTTTGCCATTGACATCCTCGTACCAGACTCCTTTCGCGCTCTTCATAATTAGCGGGTCTTTCGCAAACTCCTTCATCTGCATAAAGTCGAGGAACAGATGTTCTACGCTTGTTTCGTCCGCGTGCTTTGCAACTTCTTCCTGCAAGATCTCGGTTACCGCGGGAGAGCAGAAATGTTCGAGGCTGATTTATACTTGATGCTCTTTGGTTCTGAAAGGGTCTCGTTTCGAAAATGCAATTCGTTAAAGTAAATCTGCAATTTCAATTGTTTCTTGATTATCTACCATTCGATTCTCTTTCTGTCTCTAAAATAACCACCCGTCGGACCGTCGTCGGGTAGAGTTGCCAGCCAGACTGCCGTGTCAGCACCCTGCTGCACTGATCTGGGCGCGTTCGGACCTCCCATGTCTGTCCTAACCCAACCGGGACACATTGAATTGACCAAGATGTTTGTCCCTCGCATTTCAGTCGAGAGAATAATCGTGAGGGCATTCAGGCTTGCTTTTGATAGACTATAGGCAGGTGAGTAAAGCGCTTCAGCCATGCCACCCAGAGCTCCGGCGCTACTGGACACGTTTACGATCCGTCCGTAGTTGTTCTGCTTCATTAGTGGAATCGCGGCCTGGCAGAGTCGGAGCGGACCGAAAACGTTTGTCTCAAAAGTCGTCCTCATTGTATCGGGATTGGTTTTCGAGGGGAGGTCAGTTTCGTCGATCAGGATGCCGGCATTATTTACTAGAATGTCCAGCCGGCTAAAATTGGATTTTATCGTCTGAAAAGTTCTATCAATGGAGTCTTGATCTGTAACGTCGAGCTCTGAAGCCATAACCGTTCCGGATTTGGACGCGATTGATTTCCCTGCGATTTTTCCTCGACTAAGATCTCTGGACCCAAGTACTATACTATTACCTCGACTAGCGAGTTCTCTTGCGATCTCGAGACCAATGCCCCGGTTTGCGCCGGTAATCAGAGCTACTCTTTCATCTTGGGTCATCCTATAACTTTCCATTCTGTTCTCTTGTTTTCCTGAATCAAAACATAGCGGTTTTGTTAACTCCCTTGCTCATGGGCAAAATTTGTTCGTGTTAAGTAACAGCCCATGACTTGCTAAATCGACTTTGTCGTATGAAAATGAGAAGCATAACCAAAGCGAAGAATGAGACTAAGAAAGGGAATGCCGCAGCTTCGAAACCCAGATAATCAAAAGTCATCAATCCGGCGAAAAATGAATAAGGAAGAGTATCAGGTAATCCACAATTCGCTTATCATTATTGTCCAATCAATAACAGCTCTCAAACGTAACCCCAAAGAGCTTTACAGATTTTCATCTCTCATCTCGTCCAATCTTCGTTTCATCTCCTGTACAGTTGCATTTTTCGCTTCAGACCCTAGTAATTCAAGAGCGCTCGGTACTTTCTCGAAAAGAATGCCTTTGCCTGTGTCAATGACTTTGAGATGAGTGCCCTCGGATATCTTGTATTTTCTTCGCAAGGCTGCTGGAATCAAAGTCTGTCCATTGCGACTAACTACGACTTCGTCCTTCGTGCTCTTTCGAATGTAATACAGAACGGTAAATCATACTAAACATTTCGAAAGACAATCTCTACACACATCAGACTGGTGGCGCGAAAGCAGCAAATCCATATTTCATCATCCTGATCGATTATTGACCTAGGGCTTTATCAGAACCTTCACGCCTTCTCGACTCTCTGCGAGATCAAATCCTGACTTCCAATTCTCCAGAGATAATTTGTGGGTTATGAGTGAAGACAGGTTCACTTTTTTGTTTTCAACCAGAGAGATAGCCTTCTCCCAAACCGGCCAGTTATGACTGAAAGATCCCTGTACGGTGAGATTTTTCTTTTCTATCAGAGAGAATTGAAACGAAGCCTGCTTTGTTGATTCGCCGATATGAATCACTGTGCCGGCTTTTCGTGCGGCCTTCAATGCCGGTTCAAAAGCCGTCGGAGTACCTGTTGTAATGATTACAACGTCAAATGAATCTGAATAACCTTCGTTCTGCCTGGATAGTCCGTCGTTCAGTTCTAGATCGGTGATTACTCGATTTGCGCCCAGCTTCAAAGCGAGTTCGAGCCTTCTCATGCTATGTTCCGTACCTACAACCGTAACAGCTCGCGCTCCGGAAAGTTTGGCCACTTGGAGAGCTAGGAGACCAATTGGTCCCGGACCAATTATCAGTATGGAATCTCCAAGAGATATTTTCGAATTTCGCGTGAGCGCATTGACAACCACAGCGAGCGGTTCAAGAGCAGCTGCGTCGTCGAGATCAATGGAATCAGGCAGAAGGTGTATGATGGGCTCCCTGACCTTGACGTACTTTGTGAATGCGCCATCCAGTCCGTAGCCAAACCCCTTCCGGGATAAGCAGAGATTGTAAAAACCGGATTTGCAGTAGGTGCAGCTATTGCAAATATATGCATGTGTCTCACTGACGACTCTGTCCCCTACAGACACTCTGGTTACCTTGGAACCAACCTGTTTTGCAGTTCCTGAAAATTCATGCCCTAAAATAACTGGGACGTTATAGCCAGGAAAGAAATCGTGTAGTATCATCAGATCGCTCCCGCAGATTCCGGCTGCATTTACCTCTACAAGTACGTCAGTTTCCCCGAAAGTGGGCTCATTTACGTCGAGGAGTTCAACAAATCCTTCGCCCTTCTTCGTCTTGACGACTGCTTTCATCTGCGTAAAAGGGGCTCACTATTCGTGTTAATAAGAAAAGATAGGCGTGAATAGGCTTTTGAATCTCCCAATAGTCCCCTTTGCCAAATGCCACTGAAGATCAC
>JABDCJ010000082.1 GCA_013288145.1 Nitrososphaerota archaeon
CGTACGCGGAAACCAGTGCATTACCGATCGCTTGCTGGGATGTCGCCCCTGAGGAAAGTGCCTTGAAGCGCCCGATTTCAAAAGTGGTCAGAAGCGAGATCCCTAAAGCTCCACCGAGACTCTGGAGAAACCGCGTGAGACCGATCGCAGCGCCTACTTCAGTCCTCGAAGCCTCATTTTGCACGGCAATGGTTGGCACCGCCAGCGCGAAGCCGAGACCGAATCCCAATGGAATTAGCGGGAGTACAATTCCACCGACTGGTATGAAGCCGGCTGCAAGCACCCATAGAGGACTTGACGAGGTTAGCTGTGTCAGGAAGAGCGCTGCAGCGACCGCAACAGCAAGGCCCGGTGCGATCACGTTTCGGTACGACGCCCGGGTCAGTATTTGACCAGAGATTGCGGCACCGAGAACCAAGGGAATTGCCAGGAAATAGATGATATCGCGGACGTCGCTTACCGCATCTGGACCGTTGTGTAGCAAAACGATTCCGACAAAGACCGAAAGGAATGTGATTAGAGCGCTTAACACGATCCCGGTGAAGAACACGACTCCGCTGGATGCCATTATTACGCGTCGGCGCATGAGCTTTAGTGGAACAAGAGGCTCGCGAGTTCGTAGCTCCCACCAAAGGAAAGTCGAGAATAGCAAAGCTGCGCTCACCAGAAGTGTAACGATCAAAGGATCAGTCCAACTCAACCCCTCGTCCGAGACTTCTACGAGAGCAACCATTAGGGCACCAACCCAGCTCGACAGAAGCCCTGCCCCCGGAATGTCAAATCGACCCTTAACGGTTGGACGAAGAGGCCCCAGTGCGAACAAGAGCACTATGATAGCCAAGATCCCAAACGGAAGATTGATGTAAAACACCCACCTCCAGGTGGTCACTGAAACGATATAGCTCCCGACTAGAGGACCGAGGACAATCGAGAGTCCGGAAGCACCGGAAAGGATTCCGATTACTCGCGATCGCGTCTTGGGAGGAAACATCACCGCAACCATTGCGAGCGCGACTGGAAATACGCCTCCGCCTCCGATTCCCTGCAGACCGCGAAAGACGATCAATTCGGAAAGGTTCTGGCTGAGGCCAGCAAGCGCGGAGCCCACGATGAAGATCGTCAGACCGATGAGGAAGACATTGCGTCTACTCGAAATGTCCGAGAGCTTTGCAAAGATCGGAATAGATATAGTCGATGAGATGAGGTAGGCTCCTGCCACGAAGGTGACTCCATTGACCTGATGAAGTTCGCCTGCAATCGTAGGGAGGACCGTGGCTACAATCAGGGCATCCATCGCACCCATCAGGATGGCAAGGAAGATTGAGACAAGAACCAGGGTCGAGGTGATTTTCGATAGCTCGACGAACGGCGCCGAGACTTCGGTTTTCTCGATCTCGCCTGCTGCCATTACGTTGTTAACGGAAGAGTGACGCGAATCGGTAGATTTCGGAATAGAAGAAGCTCCCATTTCTAACTGCGCCACAATGACCTAGTTCGGGAAACCGAGTGGATTAGGCTTGCAGCTAATATACTAGCTGTGCGAGAACGAAACCTCTTATATTCGCTGTTCTCCCAATTTTTCTAATGCGCCGGCTGGTGGTTGAGATTGAGGCAGCTGAAATTAGCAATTTTGTCAAAGGATCGTTCGAGATGTTCGATAAAATCCAGTCCCTCGAAGTTCTTAGTTTCCTTCGAGAGACCCAGATGGAAACTGCGATCATATGCAGGGTTTCATTCAAAGAGAGCACGACTAGAATAGAGGACGTCTTCAAATTCGAAGGTGTAGAGGTTCAGACCCTGGAGAAGGAAAAGAACGGTTCCTACATTTGTTTCATTAAGGAAAAACATGATCTAAATACCGCCCGCGATAGTCTGCAGGACTTCGGAGGTTACCTCTCGACGCCCTATGAGTTAAAAGATGGGAAAGTTAGGGCAACATTTCTCGGAACTGCCATTCAAATTAGGAAACTATTGAAGATCTTAGAAAAAACAGCCATTCGATTCAGAATTATTTCTCTTTCTGACGCAAGGTTTTCTCCGAACTCACCTCTAAGTAACTTAACCGAGAAGCAGAGAAAGGTCCTAATCACGGCATATAATCTGGGATATTACGATCTGCCAAAGAGAATAAGCTCGGAAGAACTCGCAAGAAAACTTGACATGCGAAGTTCTACTCTAGTCATTCATCGAATAAGGGCGGAAAAGCGGCTAATTGCAGGCAATCTCAAACAGGGATAAAATTGGATAATCCTTTGCGTAAAGGAGTCGTTGCTTGATAAATGATTTTACAAATATTCTGATAATTTTTCTGTTGCAAATCTATCCGAGTTATGGAATCAGTCTAGTAGAGGATCGAGAAAATTTTTCTCTTTTCAGCTGTATCTTAGCGGGATAACTTACAGCCAACTTATGAGTCTTCATCAAGCTGGTTGTTAATTCATGGCAGACGAAACGGATCGTGTCCCTCGAGAAGTTCTTCCTATACCTGATCAGCCGTATTTTGGGTTGACTGCTTACGACGCAAAAGATCCGGACAGCAAATTCCCTCCAATTAAGAATCTGCGTCCTCCGCCTGATGCGCCAAATGTAATGATTATTCTAATCGACGACGCCGGATTTGGATCTTCGACTGCATTCGGTGGTCCCTGCGAAACACCGAATTTCGACAAACTCGCCTCGAATGGATTGCGGTATACTCGTTTCCACACAACCGCATTGTGCTCTCCTACGCGCGCCGCTCTACTTAGTGGACGAAACCATCATTCGGTTGGAATGGGTGGGATCACAGAAATAGCTACTTCGGCGCCCGGATACGATTCAATCCGTCCTAACACAAAGCAACCTCTCGCCGAAACTCTAAAGCTGAACGGGTATTCAACCGCACAATTCGGGAAATGCCACGAGGTTCCGGTGTGGCAAACCAGCCCTATGGGCCCCTTCGATCAGTGGCCAACTGGTGGCGGAGGTTTTGAGTACTTTTACGGGTTTCTCGGCGGAGAAACCAACCAATGGGATCCTGCGCTATACGAAGGGACGCGACCTGTCTCGCCACCGAAGACTCCAGAGGAAGGCTATCACTTCACCGAGGATATCACCGATAAGGCAATTGACTGGGTTAGGGCGCAGAAAGCCCTGACACCAGACAAACCGTTTTTTGTGTACTTTGCTCCAGGTGCCACGCATGCACCTCACCACGTCCCCACAGAGTGGATTGATAAATACAAGGGAATGTTTGACCAAGGTTGGGACAAGCTTCGGGAAGAGACGTTTGCGAGACAAAAACAGTTAGGCGTAATACCTCCAGAAGCTGAGCTGACGAGACGCCACCAAGAGATACCAGCCTGGGATGATGTAGACCCTGGGATGAAACCAATTCTCGCCCGTGAAATGGAGGTCTACGCCGGATTTATGTCTCACACAGACCACCACGTTGGCAGACTTCTCGACACGCTCAGTGAGATAGGAATACTGGGTGATACTCTCATCTTCCTGATCGTGGGCGACAACGGTGCTTCAGCGGAAGGTGGTCTCAATGGGACGTTCAACGAACTTCTAATTTTCAACGGCCTTGGCGCCCTTGAAACTCCAGAATTTCTTAAAGCAAAAATTGACAAATTCGGTTCCCCTGAAGCTTACAATCATTATGCGGTCGGATGGGCTCATGCTATGGATACTCCCTACCAGTGGACCAAGCAAGTGGCATCTCACTGGGGTGGAACTCGAAACGGAACTATAGTTCACTGGCCGAAAGGGATCTCTGCGAAAAATGAAACACGGTCCCAGTTCTGCCACGTCATAGACGTCGCTCCCACGATCCTCGAAGTGGCTGGCATACCAGAACCAATAATCGAGCACAGCGCACAACAGAGCCCGATGGAGGGAACGAGCATTCGGTATTCGTTCAATGACCAAAAAGCGATAGAACGACACAACCTTCAGTATTTCGAGATGTTTGGCAATAGAGGAATTTACTTCAAAGATAGTACTGGTCGGGAATGGTCCGCAGTCACAAAGCACCGGACGCCATGGATTGTGACTGGCAAAACTATCGCTTTCGACGATGATGTTTGGGAGCTCTATGAAGGAACATCAGATTGGACGCAGGCAAACGATCTTTCAAAGAAAAATCCGGAAAAACTACACGAGCTTCAACGGCTATGGTTGATTGAAGCCCAGAAATACAATGTACTACCTTTGGACGACAGAGGTGCTGAGCGATTCAATTCAGAACTTGCTGGACGGCCACTACTTGTTCGGGGCAATTCGCAACTCTTCTTCCCAAGTATGATCAGACTAACCGAAAACAGCGTCATCAATATCAAAAACAAGTCGTTCTCTGTTACGGCCGATGCAGTGTTTCCAAAGAGCGACGCGGAAGGAGTGATAATAGCTCAGGGAGGCAGATTTGGCGGATGGGGACTGTATGCGAGGGACGGCAAACTAAAGTTCGTGTACAACTTGGCCGATCTCAAGCGGTTTACTACCGAAGCTGAATGGCCGATACCTGGAGGAAAACATCAGGTGAGGATGGAGTTTGCCTATGATGGCGGCGGGCTGAGCAAGGGCGGCAATGTCACTCTTTTCTACGATGGAAGAAACGTAGGCAAGGGCCGCGTAGATGGAACTGAAGCGATGTTATTTTCAGGGGACGAAACAACAGACGTTGGGCGCCAGACCGGTACTCCAGTAACGGAAGACATTGACCCGAAAAATAATGAATTCAACGGGAAGATAAACTGGGTGCAAATTGATGTGGGGCCGGAGAGTGTTGATAATTTGATCAGTCCAGAGGAACGTATCCATCTTGCGATGGGAAGACAGTAAAGATTGATTGTTGTCGAATTGCTATTTCTAACACAGATTAGGGCGTTACGTAGAAGTTAAAGAACCCAAGCAACTTAGGACTTTGATTTTTCTAACAACCTATTATCTAGACCAAGATCGATTCAGATAGAATGGACTTTTCCGTCACAAAACTCTGGTGTCATCATCTGCAGTTGCATTCGGAGAGCTACGAGATAAGTCAAGATTACAAGTTCTTGGAGGGGGATGTACGCAAACACCTATTCCCGGCTGAGATAGAGCCGGGGCAGATAATTGAAATTGTTAAGCAGCTTGAAAAACCAGATTCCGGTTTTAAGTTAACAGATCTAAAAAGGGTCCTGCATGTTAATGCTGACAAACTCATTCGCCTGATTAATGCCACTCAGATCTTAGCTTTTACGAAAATCCATGACGGTAGAGTTTGGCTTGGGAAAAGAGGACTAGAACTAAACAAAATGCCTGATCACGAAAAGAAGAAAATATTCAAGGAAAGACTGTCGCTGGTTGAACCATTTCGTACAGCTCTTGAGATCGCGAGAAAAGATCGAGAAAATCTTTTCTCTAACAAGGTGTCGAGTCTTCTTTACAAGAAGGATTTGAGATGGGCCGATGACGAAGAGCTCAATGAGTTGCTGGTTCACGAAATCCTGCTTGACTGGTCTGTTTTCACAGGGCTCTTCATGTACGACGGGAAAACCGACAGATTCATCTTATCGTAGCAATCACCCGATGATTTGTATTATCTCTTTAGATTCGATTTACGCGCCCGTGTAAAAACAGCAAGTATTATTGCCTCAGCTAAATCATCGGGGGCTCATCATGCTCGCTCCTGGTAAAATTAAGTCCAATTCTTTAATTCACTCGGGAATTCCGGGTCTCGACACACTTCTCGGCGGCGGTTTTCCCGAGGGGAGAGTCATCGTCTTGCTCGGGGAACCGGGATCGGGGAAAACTAGCATCTCGTCCCAGTTCCTTTACGCCGGTGCTCATGGTGGTGAAGGTGTATCACTATTCATCGGAATGAATGAGCCCAAAGTCCGCTTCATAGACGACGCGAAAAATTTCGGATTGGATTTTACAAACCTCGAAGAGGGAGGCAAATTTCTGTATATTGATGCGATGAATGCTCGGCGAGCTCCTGACCTTACCGGCAAGGATCTTGATCTACCTGACACAATCAAGCAAGCTATCCAAAAGTACTCTCCGAAGAGAGTCGCACTGGATTCGACTTCTGATCTGATATTTCGTTATCCGAAAGCTGAGGATAGACTGCCAGTTATTCTCGATCTTTTGGAAACGTTGCAATCTTCCGCCGCAACTTGTTTGTTAACTGTTGAACTTCCGTCGCGAGGAGAAAGTGCAGTAATCCAGCCCGAAGAATTTCTGGCTGATGGAATCATTCTTCTGAAAACCAGCGGGGCGGGGACTCGTTCTTTACAAGTTCTCAAAATGCGGGGTGCTAGGATCGATCCGAAGCCAAAACCCTACGACTTTGCTGAAAGCGGCGTGGAAGTCTACGTCAATGAAGAGTTCCTCGCATAAGAACCCTAGATCTGATCTATCCCGTCCAAGTTCCGCA
>JABDCJ010000083.1:0-4286 GCA_013288145.1 Nitrososphaerota archaeon
CCAGTTGCATTCTGATCTTTCAGAACTAGTGCATACTCGTAGTTGATGATCGGATAAGAACTGGCTCCTGGCGCGTTGATCAGAGAAATTCTCTCATCAGCGGGCGTCTTAGATGTGAGTGAGTTTGCAGCTGCTTGTATGTTTGATTGCGTGATATTGACAAAGTTGCCGTCATGGTTCTTCAGAAACGCGTAACCAATGCTCGCGTTGACAGCGGCTTTCAGATAACTTACGCCGATGTAAGCTATAGAGTATTTGGTTCCCTCAATTGCAGTGAGCATCCCGCCATTACCATTTTCCCCTTGCTCAGCTTGAATTGACGGCCAGTTGACGGTAGTTCCACAGCCGATGCTGGAAGCCCAAGATGGAGTAGTAAACGAGAGATATTGAGTGAAGATGAAAGTATCACCGCTGCCATCCGATCTACGCAGAGGAATAATTGGCTGATTTGGAAGCATTGCCGCAACCGAAGGCGACTGGAGTGATCTGATTGACGTGCTGTTCCAGTTCGTTATAGAACCGTTGTAAATTCCTGCGAGGACTGGCCCCGAGAAATTAAGGTGAGTGTTAGCTGGGATGCTGGGCAAGTTGTAGTTGATCTGCTGGGCAGAAATTGCTAGCGGAATATTCAAGACATTCGGATAAATTGCCACTATGCTGTTTGAAAGATAAGCATCTGAACCTCCGATCTGCAAGGTTCCTTTTTCTGCTCCCTGTTGACCGAATCCACTTCCGCCTGCTGCTGTGTTGAGTTTGACGGAGCTATACATAGCGGTAAAGTTGTGAGCCCATGTCTGGAACAATGGGTAAAGCAAGGACGACCCTCCTTCTGATATTGTCACGCTCGGAAGAGTACTCGGAAGAGCCGAGGTAGATACGCTAGTAACTGTCGCTCCCGTGGTATTCAGCACTGGGCACGATACGGTCCCGCTCACAGAAGTGGACGCTGAGCTCGATGATGACGATGAAGATGAAACGGTTGAAACTGAAGACGATGAAGTCGAAGATAAGGACGATGACGAGGTAGCCGTCGACGGAGGAGCCGTTGAAACTGAACTCGTACTCGAAGTGCTACTGGAGCTTGAAGTGCTACTTGAGCCCGATAAAGCAACGTACGCTCCAACAATAATTATGAGTATTACGATAACGACGATGCCGATCATTGCGCCTCTCGCAAGCGCGCTCTCTCGGCCATGTTTCATTTTAGAGAAATTAGTTCGTGACATCAATAAACACAAAAAAATTAAGGCCTTTTTACTGCAGATATTTACTTCGAAAATAGAATATGGTTTCTATAGGTCTCTATATAGAATTCATACTGCACTCTAGCGCAGGCCAGCTAACGAAGAGTGGAATTTTAATGTTCTATAAATATTTTCTATAACCTAAATATCATGATTTAATCACGATCAGGCTAAGATCTTTCGATGTCCCGCTGGCTCATTCTCTTCAGCTGCTTTCGAATGGCGGCATTGGATGGTACTCTCCTCGCAGCTGCGGAATTTGAAATTCGATAGCTAACTAAGATCGCTCTTCCACGGATCTTCTTGTAAAATTCCACGTCTCTTGTTAGCAATACCTTCTCTTTCCCGTCTTCACCCCACAGACGATTCCACCGTCCCACCAAAAGCAGGCGATCTATCTCGCCGTCGCTGGCTCCGTCGCCTAAAATCGCAGGGACCCAGATGGCATTAACGTTGTTACGCCTTAAATCATTTGCAAGTTGCGGCGGGAGGCATGCGTCAACAACGACGTCTCTATTGCCGATTTGATCCAGAAGCGGCAAGATCTCTACTATGGATTCATTGTATTGATCCGGAGCAGGTGACGATGAAGAAGGAATGCCATTAAACTGAACCTTATCCATAGTTGACTTGAGATTTCCGCGCCAACTCATGCGGATGTCTTGGTAATCCGGAAAAGACAGTCCACAATTTCTTGGTAAAAGGTTGACGTAATTAGAATAATGTGGCCAAAATAGAATGTTGAAAATAGCTCGGAATTAGAGACTAGATAAGTTCGATCGGTCTGGTGTATTCTTCCAGTGTTGAAGCACCAGAGAAAGATCCGAACATTCTATCGCGGGATATTCGCATACTGGTCAATGCTCCTTCCAGATCTTCGAGCAGTCCTTTTTCTTCAGCAAACTTCTCAGTTACTTCAATATCTCTCACGTTGCCCAACAAAGTCTGCCACTGCTTCATCAATTCCAGCAGTTTCGTTTCACGTTCGACGGGTATTATTTCAAGAGTGTACCTTAGTTTCTTGCAGTCCTTCCGAACGTCGTGCAGCTCCCGGAATTTTCTGAAATCACCAATTACGATCGGCATTTCTTCCTGCAGTTTGGCTAATAGCCTTCTCACAATTTTGTTTTTGCGTTTCAAAATAGCAACGGAAGAAAGGTCGTCTTTCTTGATCTTGGGCCCTTTCATGTCGATAAGGATGGAGGCATATTGAAGAGTGTTCGTGACGAGCTGCATTCGCTCCAGATGCGTACCCGAAACGACCTTTTGTATTTGATGATTACTTGATTGACTTCCAATGTTATCGAGGACAACGTCAATGTCCCGGACTGGAGTCGTTGATTTGAATAATTTCTTGCTGGCAGCCAGATACCCCTTCATATTTTGCTTTTTGCGTACTTTTTTTGGCAGCAGATCAATTGTCGCCTCAAGCCGTCGAATTGCTGTCCGGAGATCGTGGACCTTTTTAGGCGAGGTGTCTCTGAGAAGGCCCTCGGTCTTGGAGTGGAGATCCAAAGATGATTTGCAGTAGCTTTTGAACAATTGATTGACCGGTTTCAGGCGAATTCACTCCCTCCAAATTTCCTATTTATTTTATGTATACCTATATTGAATAACTAGAAAGTGCGTTTAAGGGATGATGTTCGGGATCCAGTGCATGAAACCTGCCAAGCCTGAGAAATTAGCCTCACAACTCGAGCACCGCAAGAAAAATTTAGCGGTCGTCGAAGAGACCATAAAGTCGGATCCTAGCTCCGTAGAACTATTGGACCCGGTAAAAGTCTTCCTGTCCCAGCGGATCGAATCAATGCAAAACGAGCTCACGAAGCGCTAAGATAGGCATCAATCTTTTCCTGAAGCGTCGTATTGACTTCCGGTACGGGCTTGTTCCCGTCGATGCGAATCATATTGTATTGTTTTGCCATCACGGAGAATTCTTTTGCCATACGCTTCTGGTACGCGATGAATGAATCGTAAAGGTCTGTGGCAAGGCCGATGTCCGCACCTGCTTCGTAATAGTCCAAAACGCCGTACTTCTGAAAGACTCTGTGGAACAATTCATCTGGTTGCACGTCGAGATAGAAGACTAAATCTGCGATTGGTGCAAATCCGTAGAGATCGTGTGACCACCTGCTGCTTAGTCCGCGAACTATGCTTCGCGCTATCAGGGTGTAAATGTACCGGTCAGCCAATACAACGTACCCTGCCTGGAGAGCGGGAATTATTTTGTGCTCCAACTGCTCGACAAAATCGGCGGCATAAAACAATGCGAGCGTTTTTTTCCCCAACGGCAATCGCTGTTTTGCTTCCAGTATTCCTTGACCTATCAGCTCAGAGCGTCTCAAGCCGGTGTTGAGAACAGCGTGTCCATCGGACTCGAGTTTAGAAGTAATTGATTGGATTTGCGTGCTACGTCCAGAACCATCGGGACCTTCAATTACGATTAATCTTCCTTTGACAATGATCTCCTTAAGGTAGGGAATTCCTTCGCCGTAGAACTCAAGAGATCTTGGAGCCGATTGGTGCACTAGCACTTCCGTTCTGCCTCCATAGCAGATGACGGCAAAGCAGTAACAGCGGTCATCGGAGTCGACAGCATTTCAATTTGGGTTGCCATCGATTTCGGCAGAACGCTTAGAACTTTCTGCCTCACGACCTTCTGCTGTTCTTCAATGTCGCGAGTCGCGTCGACCACAGTAAAGTCTTCATGTTCGGACATCGATTCATATTCGTCGATGATACGGCCCTGGAAAATGCGATAGCTGTCAAAGGGATCGTTGCTCAGGTTCAGATCCATGCCAGCCTCATAGTACTTCAGCTTAGGGCGTCCGACAAGAATCCGGTTTATGGCAATATCGATCTGAACTTGGAAGTAAAAGGTAATGTCTGGTTTTTTTGCAAAACCGTAGACCTTTCTGACCCAGTGAGAACTGCACCCGCGCACGACATCCCGCGCAAATGCTGTGTAGATGTATCGATCAGCCAGCACTATGTAACCGGCGCGAAGGAGCGGCGCGATGTTTCGTTCGTAACGGTCGGCAA
>JABDCJ010000083.1:4296-5730 GCA_013288145.1 Nitrososphaerota archaeon
GTCGGCAAAATCAGTTGCGTGAAGAAGACTGAAAGTGGTCGGAGTTAAAAGAGCCTTTTTCTTTCCTTTCGATGTTATCTCTTTCACGACGTCGGAAGAATTCCATTCGGTTGTGAAGACGAGCAGACCCTTGCTTCTCAGCCACTTATCAAGCAAGTGAAGCTGCGTAGATTTTCCGGCTCCATCTATTCCTTCAACTACGATCAAGACGCCTTTGTCTTTCGACTCACTTGTCGAATGGTTTCTCGTTCTCAAGATTTTTTTCTAGGTCCTCTTCCACTTCATCAGTCTGGCCTTCGTCCAAAACAGGATTTGTGGCATTTTTGACCTTGTATTCGATAAACCTATCGAGTTTGTCACCGAGCTGGCTCACAGCCACTCCCAGTATTTTCTGGGGAAATCGCTCGGGCGGGGTCTGAGAAGTGATCTTCAGGCTGATCTTCGAGCCTGCTTCTGCAAATGAAAGACTGACCCTTGATTCAGTTCTTATCAGGATTTCAAGGAAGCGGGCGATAGAGGCAAATTTCACAACGAGTTTTTCGTTCCCTTGTTTCAACATGGACCGATACCGGAAGTAAAGCCAGTTTGCGCTTCTTGCTTTTCGGAGTTCGACGACGGCGAGAGATCCCAGCAGCTGATCGCGATGGTTAAGAGTTGAATCCTCGTCCATCATCAAGGAAAAAACTGACTCGGGTCTAATGGAAGAACCTTCTCCCATCAGCCATTTTACGCCAAAACACCTCAAGAAAATTGCAGAATAGAGCGCTACTTTTTCAGGAAATGAAATCTGGCCGGGTAGATCAATGGAAATGAAAGTCTCCGTCATTGATCTCGGTTTCAACTCGCTCAAGCTAGTCAGCTACAATGTTCGCGAGGAAGATTCTACCTTCGTAGCCTACGATCAAGAATCTGTTCCCGCCAGACTCGGTGAAGGACTGAGTCAGACCGGCTTTCTCGGAAGCGAACCGATCACGAGGGCAATCGAGGGTCTAAAGTTCTTCAGGGAAGTGAACAGCCTTTACGGAGTACGGCACTCGCTTCCAGTCGCAACCAGCGCGGTTCGCGAAGCTGCAAACCGCGAAACTTTTCTTCAGCAGGTCTATGAGGAAACCGGGTTCAAGTTCAGAGTTTTATCAGGCAAGGAAGAAGCCCTCTTTTCCTACTCCGGTGCCTCTAGGGCTCTCGGCGTTTCCAACGTTCTGCTTTTTGACATCGGAGGAGGAAGCCTCGAGTTTGTTTACAGCGATGGAATCAAGGTCAGGAATGTTCTCTCCTTACCCCTTGGGGGCTTGCGTCTAACGCAACTCTACGCAGACCGAGACGGATCATTCAAGGAGAAATCCTATGTCAGGATGGAAAAGAGGATTACGGATCTTTTGCCTTCGCGAGAAGAGCTTTCGCTGAAGGATGACACCGTTCTAGCCGGAGTCGGCG
>JABDCJ010000084.1 GCA_013288145.1 Nitrososphaerota archaeon
AACTTGAAAGCGAAGGCTTGAAGCTCCAGGCCGGACAGTCGGTCTCATACGTGATCACCAGATATGAGAGCGCGGGAAGGAACAGATCAAACCCGCTGGAATTTGCCGATGATGAGGGGTATGATTCCCGGCGGTATATTGAACTGCTCGCTGATTGCTGTGCAAGTGTGCTTGATCCACTGGGCGTCACAAAGGAAATGTTACTCAGCAGGACTCGCGAGCGCCTCGCCTGACAGCGCAAAAAAGGCATATGAGGAATCCGGAAAGAGTCGATTCCAGAAATACAACCATTAGACCGGCGAAGCAAAATTGCAACAACTGAAAAATTATCAGCATCAACTGAAGGGCCGAGTCGAGGACGCACGACTGATTACCGGAGCCGGAAGTTACGTTGACGATCTCAAATTCGAAAACGCCGCCTATCTTGGTATTGTGAGGAGTACTTACGCTCATGCTAAGATAAAGAAGATCGATTTTTCGAAGGCGCGTGAGTCGCCGGATTTTATCGCATCGCTTACCGGAGACGAGCTGGTAAAACTCGGAGTTGCGCCTCTGATACAATTCCCGATGCAAAAGCCGGCAGACCGCTACCAGCTTGCAGTTGAAAAAACTGTCTTCGTAGGAGAAGCTGTCGCTGCCTTACTCGCAAGAAACCGATATGCAGCAGAGGATCTCATCGACGACGTCGAAATAATTTACGAGGAGCTCCAACCTGTCGTGACTATTGACCAAGCGAAGGAAACCACTACATTGATTTTTGAATCCTGGAAAGACAATGTTGCGCTGAAGACTGAGGCAAAACGGGGAGACGTGGAAGGCGCAATCAAATCGGCCTCATTTATCATTCGTGAAAGATTCGGAATTGTGAGGCAAGCTGGAACGCCGATCGAGCCAAGAGCGGTTGCGGTGCGGTACGATCGAGCTATGGATGTTTTTGAGGTTCATTCCACGGTTCAATCCGCCAACAGGCTGCAGGCGTACCTATCTCAGGAGCTCAAGCTTCCGAAAGAAAAGTTTCACGTAATCGTGAAAGACATGGGTGGAGGATTTGGGACAAAGGGCGCTCAATCGTATCCTGAGAACGCACTGGCCTGCATATTCTCTCGCGCCACGGGTCTGCCAGTAAGGTGGACGTCTACAAGGACCGAAGACTTTCTCGAGACCGCGCCCGGGCGGGACGAATATTGTGACATTGAACTTGCATGCGATGCTACGGGGAAGCTAGTCGCCCTAAAAGCCAGTATCGAAGCGGATTCAGGCGTGTCAGGAACATTGAGCGTTATGGCGGGACTCACGCTTCGGTTGCTTCCTGGACCTTACAAAATCCCAAATCTCGATCTCAGGGCTCGGGACCTGTCCGAGGAGCAGGTAGACCGGAGGCGGCTTTCTTCATGGAAAGAGCTCTTGATCTGCTTGCTCGAAAAATTGGAATGGATCCGATCGAGTTAAGGCGCAGGAATATCATTACCCCCGGAGAATTTCCATACGACAATGGCGCAGGCTTTACGTATGACAGCGCGAACTACCCGCTCCTTCTCGACACATTGGAGAAGGCCGGCGGTTACAGGGATGCAATTCAATGGAAAGTAAAGTTCAATCAGTTTGCGAAAGGCGCGAACTCCAGCCTGATAGCAGGAGTAGGAATCTGCGCAGAGATAGAGGACACCGGATCGCAATTCTCTGAGACGGCGCGTCTCTTGCTAAAGCCAAGTGGAGACCTGATTCTCTATACTGGGTCTTCTCCCCATGGACAAGGGCTCGAAACTACGCTAGCGCAGATTGTGGCAGAAGAACTATCAGTCCCCATGGAGAGGGTGCGAGTAGTTTACGGTGACACAGATCTCATACCGTCTGGAGTAGGCACTTTCGGCAGCAGGTCAATTGCTGCGGGAGGAAGTGCGGCGTTAGATGCCGCACGCAAGCTAAAGATTCAGTTGATAGAAAGTGCTGCGGAGATTTCCGGTCTCCGAATAGAAGAGGTCAAATTTCAAAATGGCTCGTTATTGGATCCTTCCGGTGCAACGTTCTTGGGGATTACAGATTTGTTTACGAAACTCAATGTTGAAGAATTACAGGAAAATTCGGAATACCGAATGAGTCAGTCAACATTTGCCAGCGGGGCTCATATGTGCACACTAGTTGTGGATGCCGAAACCGGCAAAATCATGATCCAGAGATACGTTGCGGTCGATGACGCCGGCCGAGTGATCAACCGGGTAATAGTTGATGGACAGATTCACGGGGGAGTCGTTCATGGCATTGCCGGCGCAATCTATGAAGAGCTGCGTTATGATGCTGATGCACGGCCCCTGGTTACGAATTTCATGGACTATCTGGTTCCCACAGCCGTCGAGAGTCCCAAGATTGAGATACACCACATCGAAACACCATCAACAATTACGCTTGATGGAGCTCGAGGAGTGGGAGAAAGCGGAACGATTGCAGCCTACCCTGCAGTATTCAACGCACTGGAAGACGCGCTTCGCGAAATCGGCGCGACGGGTTTGAAAGTTGCGCCGGCTAGTCCGGAAAGGGTTCGAGCGGCGATCGCTCGAGTCGGAAGCAGTTCTACTCGGACAGAAGCGAGAATGTCCTCGTGAGATCTGGTTGCTGGTCGAGGGTGTCCGGTTAAGCGGGCAGAATGTACGATCAGTCGACTTAAGTCATATGGAGAAAGCGGTTTAGCCTTTTACAGTATTCAGGACTTGTGGAGCTAGCTCTAAGGATTCTCCCTCTCCGAAAGATTCGAGGCGGAGCTGCTTTACTATTGCCATGTACGAGTCCAAGGCTCTTTTTCCACGATCGGTTAGGGCATAGCGTTTGGTCTTGCGTCCCTCCTCGGGTGGAAGTATCTCGATAAGACCCTGCTGCTCCATAGTACGAACTATGCTGCCGCACATCCTCGGAGGAAGTTTCGCAAAATACATGATGTGGGCCAGTCTCTGATTTCCTCGAGAGATCGCTTCCAGGATGGTAATTTTGATTTCGAGACGCGATCTTCTTTGTCTTTGAGCTGCAAAGTAGGAATCAAGAACCAAAAAAATCTTCGACAGGGGTCGGATCGATTGTTGAGAGCTAATAAATCGGATGAATTTGCGATATCGATCTCGAATTCGTTTCACTCGATCACTAGTTGCCCATTCTCCCGTCATGCATAAAGCGCAGAACGCTATTATCCGTACGATCAAGACCTATTGCTCGAAGTCACCGCGTTCTACGACAAAGCTTCCCCTTTGTCGACCGGCGAGTCGCTCGAAACTGTTCTCGGCGGCCTTGCGAAGCTCGAACCTCTGGGAGTACAGATCTCGCTGTTTGAAAAATCAATCTTATCGAACGAGCGAATGAAGAAGGCGGTCGAAGAGATCAGAAGAATCAAGCCCCAGTCGCGCGGATCAGTCGTTGCATCGGGCGGCCGGGCTCTTCCGATTTCGGGATCCAAGAAGCTCAATCTCCAAAACACTCCCGTTTTGATAGTAAGGGAGTCAAATGGTGAAATCGATTCAAGACCTGTCTACGTGTTTCCGTGCAAGGTTGGCGAGCGATACTACAGCGCTCTAGACGGAATAGCATTTCTTTCAACCACGCTCCCGAATCTTCGAGAACTTCCCGGGGAGATGGAAGAATCGCTGATTACTGCGCTAAAGTCCGATCCAGATAAGTTGGAGAGGGGACTTATTTTCAGGTCCTCCGAGGATTTGCTCTCTACAGGGAAGATCGATCTTGTTTTCGTAGATTCAAGGTCTCAATTCCTTCTTGTTGAAGTTGAACGCGAGGCAACAGATTCTGCGGTCGGACAGGTTCTCAGGCTCGCCGCAGGGTTCGAAAGAGATCACGGCGACGTGAAGATTAGATGCGCAATTGCGTGCTTTAGAATAAAGGAAAATGTGCTTGCAGCCGCAAACCGAGCCGGCATCGAGGTCTGGAAAGCGCAAGCTGAAGGAAAATTCCTAAAGTTGTCGAAATGATTCAGTCAAAGCTTCCTTCGCCTCATATGCGACAAAAGCTACAATGGCAAGAGTGGCGGCATAATCAATCCAGCTCTGTTTGAAAAAGTATTCTGCGACAAGACCAGCCAAAAGTGCCAGCGCCATAAAAAAGCAAGTCGCAGATTCTAAGGCGTCAATCGAGAGAGGAAGACATCCGGTTTCCTGCCCGATCTTTTTCTTTTCACGCCATAGGAAAGACATGATCAGAACGGAGCCCAGGGCGATACCGATTCCGAGATATGAGATCTCGGGATGAATGTTGAGAAAAAAGTAGGCGTAGGTCGAGCCGATTCCAATTACGGGCACAATCGAAGCAAGTAAGAGGGCCGTCAGCAGTGCAGTCTTTTCTCCCTGTGCTGACGAGCCAGAACTGTCCAGGTTAAGATGCCGCAAGACAACAATCGCAGAAACGATTTCTACAACAGAGTCGGCCCCGAATGCTAGAAGAGCAAAGCTCGATGCGAGAACGGCTGCGAATAGAGCACCCGCAACTTCAACCGCCATCCAACCGATTGAAAGGTACTGGAGTTGCAAGCCGCGCTGCATTCTCTTTTGCCTCCACCTTGAGTGGGTTTCAAGGCAACAGCAGGAGTAGCAGTTTCTCTGCGAGCAAGCTTCAGCACTGCATCGCTCGCATGAATTTTCGGCGCAATCGCAGATTGCACACTGCGACATTATTAAGAGACCGATATTAAGTTAATATCTCAAAATTAATAAGAGTTGCGAGCTACCGGGTTATTTGTTTCTGCAGGAAATTATTTTCTTTCGCAAACCGCACGAGAGAATCCGGTTGGACCTGTCCGGCTTGAAAGGAGATTCCGCAGTCCGGAGCTTCAGATTGTCTACGAGGTTGATGCTCAGAGCGTAAAAGCAATGATAGTACTTTGTGCCATTAGTCTTTGATCTTGAAACAAACTCGTTGTCCAGGATCATCTTTTCACAGTGATATCATGGAGATCCGTTACCGTCCAGTTTTGATTGCCAGCCTTTCTCAATTTCGCCGGAACGAACAGCATAAGTGACCTGAACTGGAGGTCGGTCGCAAGTTTTGGTTCACTCAGTAATATTCTAGTTTCGAGACATGGTTGCGTTTGTAGGGCAATTCACAGTACTTGAGAGCTTATGACGAAAAAGTTGAATTTTGTAGTTCCATCTGGATAAAATTTCTAGAAAAACCCTACGTGCCGAAAGGTACCTAAATATATGGCGTTCGCGCAAGATTGCAGCCGGTATACAGTTTTTGACGACACAAACCGCTGTCTCTGACAATGTGTACCTCCTCGAGGAAGCTTACGGACTGGGAAAAGATGTCCTGGGCGGCAAAGGACATGGACTTGTCGAGATGACCCACGCGGGACTGCCTGTTCCGCCGGGCATTATTATTTCAACCCAGGTCTGCTCTGAGTATTACAACAACGGCAAGAAATTCCCCGAGGGTTTGATCCCCACGGTAATGTCGAAGCTGCAGGTGATCGAGGAAAAAACCGGCAAGAAATTTGGCAAGTCTTTACTTGTCTCCGTAAGGAGCGGGGCGCCACTTTCAATGCCTGGAATGATGGATACCATACTGAACTTGGGATTAAATGATGAGGTCGTTCAGTATCTTCAGAGCTCGACGAGTAATGAGCGTTTTGCTTATGATGCTTATCGGCGCTTCATACAGATGTACGGAAAGATCGTTGAGCAC
>JABDCJ010000085.1 GCA_013288145.1 Nitrososphaerota archaeon
GACAAGTGTGTCGGCTCGTTCTCCGATTTGTTCGAAAATTTTGGCCGCCCTTTCGCCGGAATTGATTTTTGCCATCTTTTTGATTCCCCATTGAAAACCTAACGAGAAAAAGCTATCCAAGTGCTCAGAGCAAAAGGATTCTCATTTGAAAATCGCCAGGCAAGACATCTTGCCGAAACATGGGCTTGCAGAATATATGCGGGAACAGATTAGACACTCGAGCAGAGAATTGCGACCAAGATTCTTACTCCGGAGCTTTTAGACATTTTCATAATTTTTCGACCACAACGAACTGTATCTTGCAATAATTGTGAAATAGTCTCGAGGTTAGGCTAGTCTCAGATATCAAAAGGCCTGTTTGAAGGATTAAGAGAAACGAGTGGATTTTTTGCCGGAAATAATTGTGTGCTTTAAGCATGTGATAGACGAGACGGAACTTAGGATCGACAGGGCTAACAACAAAATCAACTTCGAGGGCGCGAAAACCAAGATCAGTGACGACGACAAGAACGCGATTGAAGAAGCTGTTCGACTCAAGGAGAAGAACGGCGGAACCATCACAGCCGTTTGCGTAGGCGGAGCTGATGCCAAAAAGAGCGTGAAGGAAGCGCTAGCGATGGGATGTGACAAAGCCCGGCTAGTTTCTGATCCCTCCCTACAGGACGAAGACGCAGTTGCAACAGCTTACGTACTTTCTCAAGCAATCAAGAAAATAGGCAAATACGACATTGTGATAACTTCAACGGGCACTACTGATTCTTACACCGGTATAGTTGGTCCCGCCCTGGCAGAATTTCTCGATCTATCCCAAATCACATTTGCTTCGAAGGTCGTTCTTTCAGGCAACAAGGCTACAGTCGATCGGCTACTCGAAGATGGTGTCGAGACGGTCGAAGCTGAGCTGCCCGTACTCGTAACAGTTTCGAGAGAAATAAACCAGCCAAGATTTCCGACTCTTCTTCAGATAATGAGCGCCGGGAAGAAAGAGCTTCTTGAATGGAATGCCGCGACGATCGGAGTGGTTCCCTCAATGGTTGGAAAAGGTGGATCAAAAGTGGAGGTCACAGCACTTAACGTTCCAAAATCTTCGAGAAAGAGGATTATTTTCGAGGGAAAGCCGGAAGAATCAGCAAAACAACTGGCTGAAGCGCTCGTAAAAGAAGGAGTGGTAAAGTAAGAAATGACCAACATTCTTGCATACTCAGATTCAGCCGATTCCTGCCTTGAGCTTGTTACTCTCGGTACAAAGCTCGGAGGCACGGTAACAGCCGCTATACTCGGAAATGGAGATCTGTCAGCTCAATCGAAGAAGCTATCTGTATCAGGTGTCTCGACGATTTACGAAGTATCCCACGCATCGTTGGAGAATTTGCTCGCGGGTCCTGCAGTAGATGCCCTGGAGTCGATCTCTAAGAAGATAAATCCTGACGTTGTGCTGATCAGCTCAACTAAGAAGGGAAAAGAGCTCGCCGGCAGGCTTGCAGCCAGGTTGAAGATAGCTTGCATTTCGGATGCTATGAAGCTCGAAAGCCGTGGCAATTCTTTTTCAGCTGATAGACTGGTCTGGGGAGGCAACGCTATTGCATCCGTTTCTTCCAAAGGTGCAGCTGTTGTAACTATTCCACTTCGAGGATACGAGCGAGCTTCCGGGACATCGAATCCCAGTGTAGTCAAGTTGGACGATTTTTCGCCAAAACCAACTAGGGTCACAGTAGTCGGCAAGAAAGAAAAACCGAAGGGACAGGTTAGCATCAAAGATGCAGAAATAATCGTTTCAGCAGGTCGCGGTTTCAAGAAAAAGGAGGATCTGGCAATGCTCGAAGAACTAGCGAAAGTGATCAACGCGGTCGTCGGAGCCTCGCGACCCCTGACTTCTGATCTCGGCTGGGTTTCGGAAGATAGGCAGGTTGGTCTCTCGGGGACTACGGTAAAGCCGAAAGTTTACTTTGCGGTGGGAATCTCGGGTCAGATCCAGCACCTCACTGGCATGCGTGAATCGAAGGTAATTGTTGCGATAAATACGGACAAGAATGCTCCAATTTTCCAAGAATGCGACTACGGAATAGTCGGCGATCTCTACGCGGTTGTACCGGAGCTGACTAAGGATTTCAAGGCGCTTCTCGGGCGGTAGTCCAAACGAAAGCTCTCGATAAGTAAAAAAGAGCTGCATGTAGCCGCCTTCTCAATTAATTTCAATTGCATTTTTTTCTCATCAATTCAATCTTCTCGGACACTTGCGTGCAGAATGAAGTCTGCCGACTAAGGTACCCTCTAATGCCGGCGAATACTTCCAACTACCTCTACGCGGTTTTTGCGGTTTTTCTCGTAATTTTCTTTTATGGCGTTTACAGAAAGTACTCGATTTACGGTCTCGGTTTTAAGGAAATTTCGCAGAATGCTTCGAGACTAGTAAGGAACGGCCGTCGGATTATTTCAGATGGGTTCGGACAACGAAAGATATTGCAACGGCGATACGGTGGTCTGGAGCATTCTTGGATGTTCTACGGAATAACCGCTCTGACGGCCGGAACTATTCTAGTCGGAATTGATTACGATATTCTGAGGCCTGCAGGAATAGTGCTATTGCAGGGAGATTTTTACCTTGGATACAAGACCTTTCTGGACATTTTCGGACTCGCATTTGTGATCGCTGTTGTCCTTGCTCTGGCAAGGCGCGTTTCATTCAAGCCATTCTTCATGGGAGAAGACAGAGCTGATCGTTTGATCCTGCTGGGATTATTGTACATGGGAGTCTCGGGTTTCGTGCAGGAGGGATTGGATCTCGCTCTTATTCCCGTTCCTTTTACGTACTTTTCTCCCATTGGGTCTGTTTTCATGAAATTGTTTTCTTCGCTCGGAGCGGATCCGGTTTCGTCGACTTTCCAGAGCTGGGTGACAACGTATCAGGCGCTGTGGTGGATACACGCCATTGTTGCTTTCTCTTTGATTGCCGCGATTCCATATACAAAATTCTTCCATGTGCCGAATGCAATTGTGAATATGGCGATGATTGACGAAAATCGCCCGCTTGGAAGAATGAGCACTCCATTCAATCTTGCCGAGATAATGAAGCAGCAAGAATCCAACCCGGAGTTTATGCCAGATCTGAACGTCGGTCTAAAGACCAGCGAGGATCTAAAGTGGAATCAGAGAGTGATGCTTGATGCCTGCACTAATTGCGGGAGGTGCGAAGCTGCGTGCCCGGCAAACGCAGCCGGGAGAGACCTGTCACCCAGGCTCGTCGTCCAAGATTTGAAAAATCGCTACTATCGAGACGAGCGTAAACACTCGGAAAATTCTGACTTTTTCTCAGATGGTACAGTTCGCGACACGGAAATGTATTCTTGTGTTACTTGTCTTGCTTGCGTTTACGAGTGTCCCGTCGACATTAACCAATTGGATTTTATCAGTGATCTTAGGAGAACGATTGTCTCTTCAAACAGGCTTGCACCTGATCAGAACACTCTCCTCTCGAATCTTGCAGCGCATCAGAATCCATACGGGTTTAGCAATTCGAACCGCGCGAACTGGGCTTCATCTCTGCCGAATAGTGTGAAAACGATTGCCGAGAATCCGCAGACAGAATATCTTTACTGGGTCGGGTGCGTCTGTTCTTTTGATCAGAGGGCCCAGAGTATTGCAAGGGCGCTTGCAAAAATCATGAATGCAGCCGGCCTCTCCTTTGCAATTTTAGGCAGTGAGGAGTCATGCAACGGCGATCCCGCAAGGCGTCTTGGAGAAGAGGGGCGATTTCAGGAACTTGCGCTTGTAAACATTGAGAAACTCAACTCACTGGCGATCAAGAAAATCATCACGAGCTGTCCTCACTGCTTTAACACGATAAAGAACGAATATCCAGTCTTCGGAGGAAAGTACGAGGTAATCCACCATACACAGCTCATTTCGGATCTAATCTCGACAGGCAAGCTAAAGGTACCGGGAGAGAAACTAAAGGACATTTCCGTAACGCTTCACGACGCTTGCTACGCCGTGAGGTACAACAGCATCTTCGAAGAGCCGCGGAAAATACTCGAGTCAGCCAAAGTGGATCTCAGAGAGATGCACAGATGCAAGGAGAAAACGTTTTGCTGTGGCGCTGGCGGCTCAAATTACTGGTACAGGGTGCCGCAGAAGAAAACGGTTACGAGCATTAGAACTGAAGAGGCCGCGAGTACAGGTGCTGAAACACTGGCTACGGAGTGTCCGTTCTGCTTGTCGATGTTTGAGGATTCGATCATGGTGACGGGCACGAAGATGGCAGTTAGAGATGTCGCCGAAATGATCGCCGACGATCTTCCTTGAGCTTCAGGTTCTCAGCAACCGGAATTATCTTGTTTCTTACTCCTGTCCGAGCGCAGCATTGGAGATTATTATCTGCATGATCTCTGAAGTCCCCTCGCCGATCGTCATCAGTTTTGCATCGCGCCAATGTCTGTGAACATCCGCCTCGTCAGTATAACCGTAGCCGCCGTGGATCTGGATTGCTTCGTTACAGACGTCCAGCGCCATCTCCGTTGCAAAGAGCTTTGCTTCGCAGGCCTCTGTAGTGAATTCTTCACCCGTACTTTTTCGATATCCGGCATAGTAGGTTGCGAGCCTCGATGAATCAATCTCGGTCTTCATGCGAGCGAACTTGCCTCTGGTGATTTCGAAATCTGAGAGCGGACGGCCGAACGCGTTTCTCTCTTTTGAGTAAGCAATCGATTTCTCAAGAGCAGTCTGGGCAATTCCAACGCTCAGGGCGGCGATAGTTATTCGGCCAGCGGCGAGCATCTTTTTCGCGTACTCAAATCCTTCCCCGTCTGTTCCTACGAGATTTTCTTCAGGCACGGTAACATCATCGAAGTTGAGCCCCATAAGAGTCGATCCCCGCAGTCCCATTTTTGGAATGTTAGACCCGTGCGAAAATCCCTTCGCTTCTTTCGGCACCATTATCGAGGCATATCCCCTTGCAGTTTTTGCGAATACGAAATAGAAATCTGCTTTTCCGGAGTTTGTGATGTACATCTTGGACCCGTTGAGGTGCCACTCTCCTTTTTGTAACTCTGCGCTGGTCTGCATTGCTCTTGCGTCGCTGCCGGAACCTGATTCCGTTAGAGCGAAAGCCCCAAGCTTCTCGCCAGTTATAAGAGGTCGAAGGAATTTCTCGTGTTGGTCCGAGTTTCCAAACCGGAAGAGACCATCGCAGACAGTTCCGTGAATTGCAAGCGAAATTGCGGTACTGGCGCAAGCTCTTGCGACCAGTTCCATGCAGCCAACATAAAGCGGATACGGCAGTCCCAGTCCACCGATCTCTTCAGGGTACGGAATGTTCGTGAAACCTTGCTTGAAGATCTTGTCCATGTTTTCTCTAGGAAATGTTGCGTTTTTGTCAATGGATTCAGCGCTGGGAGCGATCTCATTCTCTATGAAATCTCCAAAGGATTCTAGTACAGCGGAATACTCGTCGTATTTGTCGGGATAGAGCATGCGGATGATATTCCTCTGCTCCGGAGAAAAGTAGGGCACGGTCATGGGCTCGACTAGCGAAATCGTAACTGGATTGAAATTATTTCTGCTAGATTCTT
>JABDCJ010000086.1 GCA_013288145.1 Nitrososphaerota archaeon
GATCTCGCCTGCAACCCGGTCAATCTCATCATGACCACGATGAACGCCTCCGGGCTCGTAGAATACGCAGTCTTCCGTAAAAATCTCGTTGATGGCTAATCGCCGACGTGCGGAATCGTTTTCACCGAAGACATCCGTAAGATTGCGGGTCAGTAAGGTCGATATGCTGTAGGGCATGTTTCAGCTTCTCTCAAAAAGTCCAAGGCAGTCAAGTACCTATTCTATTTACCATCCTCGAATAGTCCGTCTCTGAATTTGATGCTGGCATGACTCCCGTTACAGAATGGCTTGTTGCTGGAGGCTCCGCACCTGCAGAGAGTGACTCGGTTTCGAACTTCGTACGGCTTACCGTCTTGAGACTCGAACTTTACTCCACCTCTGACCCACAAGGGACCACTGCACCCTAGTGCTGGATCCTCGACCACGCCGATTGATTTCGGCAGGTCGTGCTCAATTTCTTCTCCGGTCTTTTTGTCGTGTACAACTAGACGCCCAGAGGGACAGTGATTTGCTTCGCGGATGACGAGGTCCCTTGCCTCTGGATTATTTGTCTGTTCGATCAGGTTCCAAATCTGACCACCAGGATCGCAAAAACGAGCGAAGGCACAGAGGTTTTCGGCATCACTTAGTGTCATTGTTGGCCCGTCTGAGGTTTCTGCTTGTCTTACGTACGGTTTCCTAATGGCGGTTTCTGTTCCGTCAAACCCAATCTTTGCGTGTGTACCGTCACAGAATGGCTTGTGGCTAGAATGTCCACAGCGGCAGAGAGCGTAGCCAGTCTCTGAGGTTTCGAACTCTTTCGCTTCTTTCCACTCCCATGAGAACCCCTCCTTGTTTGGGGCTATCACCTTAATGGAAAGAGGGATGTTCCCCTTGACGATATACGGGCCGTTTTTGCTGATAATGATCTTTGATTCTTCTTCTTGTTTTGACATGTTTTTCCGCCTAATTTTCTCTACTACAAAGTCTCTTGGTTTTTCCTAGCAACTGTGTTTTTTCCAAGGATTCTGGACGCAAAAAGTCTCAAGTCCAAGCTATGGGAGACCCGCGATAGATCTCTAGAGACTCGTCCAAGGATCGCCAATCTACGCCTTGTAGGGCCTTATCCATGCCGGACTTCGGATGGTGGATACCGATGATGACGTACAACTTTTTCACTGCCCCAAATTTCTATGGAGCAGGTACTCCTTTCAGGTCCCAGGGTCGTTGTTGATTCTTGACTATTGGTGAAGCTGGATCGAAAGCTATCTGTCGAATCTGCTGGATCGTGTTGGCCCGAGCCCAGTCTCTTTGAAGTTCGCAGATGAGCTGAGTCCAGCTCTCAAACTTTCCACCAGCGAGAGCTATCCGTTGTAAGGCGTACTGGTGAGCCTCAGGAGAAGTGCCAGCCACAGCGTCAACCACGGGATAGACCTCGTAACCGTCTCGTATAGCATCCAACGTTGGAAAAATCAAACATGCTTCGGTCCACAAGGCACACATGATAAGCTTCTTCCTTCCAGTAGCTTCGACAGCTTCCAAGAACTCCTTGTCTTCCCAGGCGTTGATTGTCGTCCGATCAAGTTCCTTCTGATCCGAGAGCACATCTTTCAGTGGAGGGATAGTCGGCTTTTGACCGCCCTTCACGTTGACGGTCGAGAGCACTATTGGAAGATCAAAGGCTTCTCCGATCTTGGCAACACGGACGACATTGTCAACCAGAAGCTGGCGATCCATAGATGAGATGTCAGCGATTTGAGCGGGCTGGTAATCAATGAAGATCATTGCTGCGTTCTTAGACGTCAGCAGATGGTCGTTTATCTGATCTCTTACCGGATAACTCGTCATTTTTAGAGCAATACACCTATGCCAATAGAGGGCAAAAGACAAGTTAATAACTCCCTGCTGGCTCACAAGTCCTTCAGTGGCTCGTATGCCAGTTGCTCGTAAACGAGGAAGAAAAACCCAACGCGAACGGACGAACATTATGCGCGAATGGAGAAATCACAAGGCTTGTCCTGCAATTGAGTCAATAATGAAAGTCGGAAACGAATTGCGGCTCGTCGTCATTAGCTCCTTGATCGCCCGACCGTTAAGATTCAATGAATTAGTTGAGACGGCGGCAGGCGTCGACCCGAGGAGCCTTTCGCGTGTATTGAAGTTTCTGGCGTCGGAGGGGATCGTGCGCAGAGATGTTTTGAGCACGCAGCCTTTTGCAGTGCAGTATTCGCTCACTGAGAAGGGCAGGCAATTGGAGCCCGTAGTTGAAGCGCTAAGAGCATGGGGAGAGAGATGGTTGATGCCTCAAGAGGTCGTAGTGAGTAGACCTGAAAGGCTCTTTCGTTAGTCCTCATAAGATTGGATGCTTTCAAACCGATTGAACTAGACGAAGAAATTTTCTCCTTCTCTGATAGACAGCTTCGGAAAATTATTAGATCTGTAATTCGTCAAAAATACTCCAATGCAGGTGCTCAACTGCATCAATTCACGTTGGGAAAGGATCTTTTTGCAACTATCCTTTCACTCACTTGTCCATTTAATAGGCGCTCAGTCGTTGTAACCTTTCGGACCCTTTTATGTCTACTATCAGAGCAATAGAATCGGAAGATGCACCTCCGAATAATCAGCTGAAGTGGGATGTTTTCGTTACTCCTGGAATACCTATTGCAAATAGCGATCTGCCTCCCGGGGAGAAACGGGCGTGGTGGTCGCCCATATCCTCGACCCTAATTTACGGCAAGCGCGACGCGGTCCTAGTCGACGCGCCAGTTACAATCGAGCAAACAAGCGCCTTGATTAACTGGCTTGTCTTCAGTGGCAAGAATCTTACAACAATTTACATCACCCACGGCCACGGCGACCATTGGTTTGGCATCGGAGCCATCTTGGATCGATTTCCAAGTGCAAGAGCGCTATCAACAGCCGGGGTAGTGAAAGCGATGCGCGAACAATCCTCTTCCGAATCTCTCGCAAAGTTCTGGAACCCGCTGTTTCCGGGTCAGATCCCAGATAGTTTAGTGATTGCCGAAGAGCTCAAAGCGAATAATTTCGAACTCGAGGGTAATGATTTGATCGCCGTGGAAGTCGGGCATAGCGACACTGACAACACGACCTGTCTGAGTGTCCCGTCCATCGGACTGGTGGTTGCAGGAGACGTTGCATATAACGACGTTCATCAGTACCTTGCCGAATCGAATGCTCAAACCCGCCGTGAGTGGGTATATGCGCTCGATAAAATTGAGTCGCTCAAGCCACGGGCAGTGATCGCCGGTCATAAAAGACCCGAGCGCAATGACAGCCCAAACATAATAGAAGAAACCCGGCAATATATCCGCGATTTCGAGAGAGTAGTTGCGACAACTACGACTGCCAGAGAACTTTACTATCAAATGCTTAAGCTATATCCAGATAGGGTCAATTCGGGTGCGCTGTGGTTTTCGGCAGAAGCAGTAAAAAGAGGCGCCGCCCAATGAGCGAACTTCTCAACCAAGTCTTACAGCCGCGTTCTAGATTTCTCGCGATGTCAAAACCTTGGAAGCATGTATAAAGCAAGAGCTCAAACGAGTACCTAGATCGTTCAACACCAGCGGATGCGTAGAACATATGGAAAAGAATTCCAGATGAATGACTTCCGGAATTAGCGATGTCCAAGCATCCAACTACTAAGCTTAATTGGAATGAAATCCTCTGATCAGAGAGTTTTGCCTAAATATCATATATCATTTACAGTTTCTTCAAGAGATCCTCCTTATCCGTGTGACAAGATCATGTCAAGCCCGAACTACGAGGTCGATTGTAGTGGAGGTGTAATCAAAACAATCACGATTAAGAATATCTCGGCTGACGATGTTCAATCCGCGGTCCAGATGGCTGGTAGTCAGTTTAGAGCGGTTATGGGATTTATAGCACTGAAGACTGGCAGGATTTTGGAGCACAATGGAGGTCGTATTATCTCAATAATAGACGATCGCGGTAACGTTACCAAAGCTGCTTCTTCCAAGAGCGATACTTCTCAAGACCGAGTTTTTGATCCTCCAGTCAGTGTAGATTTGATAGGATTTGCAGTAAGCCGGGCGCGTGACACAAAAACAGAATATGCATTTAACCTCTATCATTTGGCCTCGTCCTTGAAGAATGATCAAAACATCTCGATTGCTTTTTTGAACCTGTTCCTATCCCTAGAGACCCTGATAGCCGGGAAGGGTTTGAGCTCTGACCAGCTAAAGTACAGATACATCCGATACTCAATTGTCTATGGGACCATGGGCGACAAGGACACGAGAAGTTTCCTGCTTAACGAATTCGGTAGTCATTCACCCAACTGGCAGACGTCTGAAATGCAAGCTAGATTAGTGAAATGGTACAATCTCTTAGAACATGAAGTGGTGCAGCTATTGAATAGTAAATTGACTTGAGACCGAGGCCTTATTCCATTATCTAAGATGACGAAGCACTTCAGGCAAATCCACGAACGGCTGACTTTTTGCTAGGAATACACTAAAATAAAATAGCGGCCGCGTGTTACTTTAGATTTAAGCAGGAGATAAGGGCGACATGGTCTCGATGGGAGATAAGATTTCTGTAGTTAATGCTGTGGACGCCGCCATTTCTGGAGCTAGACGAAGCCGATCAATTTCAAAGGAGGCCAGCTCATGAGCGGCCCCGGTGACTATAACGCCTATGTAATCGCTGAGTTCCGCAAGAACCGTGGAAAGATGGGCGGCAACTTCGAGGGGGCTCCGTTGCTGCTACTCCATACCACCGGGAAGCGCAGTGGCGAAACTCGAGTCAACCCCGTGATGTACCTCAAAGATGGGGAGCGTTACTTGGTGTTCGCCTCCAATGGAGGGGCGGATACCAACCCGGACTGGTACTTCAACCTAAAGTCTCATCCGGACATGCAGATTGAGGTGGGAGGCGAAACTATTGACGTGCGTGCGGAAGAGATCAAAGGTCATGAACGCGACACCCTCTTCGCGCGTCAGGCTAAGCTAAATCCCGGATTCGCTGAATATCAACGGAATACCAAAAGAATCATTCCGGTGGTTGCCCTCAATAAAAGAAAGAAGTAGTCTCGGCTCTATACAAATCGAGATACGAATCAGCGAATAAAATGCATAATAAGATCATTAAAACTCTCGTTACTGTATGCAATCGCGTCCGAATAATCAATTCCAGCCTTATATCGAGAGCGTAGAAAATATCGTAAGCGCGATGAAGCTCAAGGAGAGGTATGTTGAAGAACTTAATTCTTCAGACTTCACCGACGCCTCTCAGAATATAAGAAACAAATTGGTAACCTTTGAGGCTTTATTTGCCTCTGCGAAAGAGCCCAATGTTCCAGATCAGAACGCGCTAAGACTAACTGACGCACAAAAGCAGCTTTTCGAGAAAGTAATCGAGGACGCGAATCTTGGAATTGAATCACACAGTCTGAAAGTACTTAGAACTTCCATCAAAGACTTGGAATCATTTCCAAAACGAATAATCAATACTTGAAGGAATTCTAGACGATTTCCTCACTTTGACCACTTGCTAATCTATCCGGGTTAAGGGTTGCGATCTGGCTCGAGTGCTTTGGA
>JABDCJ010000087.1 GCA_013288145.1 Nitrososphaerota archaeon
CTGATTAATCACGGTAAGCTCGTGGTGCTAGATACACCTGAAGCTATCGCGGCGCTAGCTGGAGGGAATCGGGTGCGTTTTGTTCCGTCAGAACCAGTTGATAACGAGATTCTGTATACGATACCTGGAGTGAATGGGGTGGAGAGAAAAGAGCGGTACATCACTGTCACAGGAACTGGCGATTTAGCAATGTCGGTCATAAATTCACTTGCAAAAATCGGAGTGCACGTTTCGGACATCGAGGCAAGAGGAGGAAACTTGGACGATGCGTTTGTAAAACTCACAAAGGAAGAGCCTTCTAACGATTCCGGAGGAGTAGCAAAGCCTTGACTGCAGTAGGAACTCGAGAATCAAAAAGCGATAATTCGGGCGGACACTTTTCTGAGCTTCTGAAAGTCGAGGGAAAGCTCGCCCTCAGGACACCAATTGGAATCGGGACGGGTATTGGACTCCCATTAATCTTGCTCATAGTATTCGGGTTGATTGGAGATGTGCAAGGAGGAACTGTAGGCAACACGGGCCTTACCATTATTGATCTATGGGTCCCAACGATTATGGTCATTGGATTTATTGGCATCTCAATTAGCGCCCTGCCTATCACCATTGTAAGGTATCGAGAGATAGGATGGCTCAGAAGGATTTCAACAACTCCGGAGCCCCCTTCCAGATTACTCGCAGCACAATTAGTCATCAATCTAATTTTTGCTTTGGCGACAATCTTGATTGTTATTTTTGGGAGCGAATTGATCTTCGGAGCGTCGCTTACCGTGGGAATTCCCTATTTCGTACTATCGATAATACTCTCAATCGCAGAAATATTTTCGCTGGGCCTGGTCGTAGCGGCCTTAGTTCCATCGCTGACAGCCGTACAAGGCATAACCGGTGGATTGTTCTTCCTTCTGCTTTTCCTTTCGGGCCTATGGGTTCAACCTGCACAGGTGGGTGGAGTTTTGGCTACGATCATGTACTATTCTCCAGCAGGTGCAGCCGTGCAAGCTCTGCTTTATTCTGTTTTTAATTCCCCTCCACCGTACACTGCAATAGTGACTATGATTGCTTACACGGTAATTTTTGCTTTCATAGCGATTCGTTACTTCCGATGGGAATGATCAAAAAGTCATTATCTCGATAGACCTGTAACATCGAGTACCTAGAGACAAGTGCTATCCCTATCGGTTTTACTAGTAAATTCGTGCTCAAATCCGACATTTATCCAAGATAGTCAGGTTGGGGGTGCTATTTTCGTTCTCAAGTTAGGGCAAACACGCCCTAATGAACAAGGTTTGCGAGGCGCGGGATTCGGATACGAATTTGCTAGTAATCCCCTAACACAAACTAATCATAGTGTCTCACCAACGGCCAGACTGCTGCAAGGGAAGAAAAATTTGGATTGGTGCATAGATATACGGGTAAATTCTGCTCATAGAATATGCAGAGCGGACAGTTAATCGTAGTCAAGAGAGTCACGTTTCCAAAAGACTTCTGCAAATCCGAAAGTGAATATCCTAGCGTGATTATGACCTGACCGCTGCATGAGTCAGGGCCCCAGATGTAGTAATTATTGTGACCGCTTATTGCCTCCGGCAGCCCTAAACTTTTGCCGAGGAAATTTACTGCACTCGCCTCTCCATAATTTGAGGTCAGTATGCACGCCTGGCTTCGTACACTTACCGGGAGAGTGTCGTATGCTTTTGAAAGATTCGAGACCGTCATCCCCCAACCGTATCTATCGGGAAGTGGACTTGATTGGTAGCTGCTTACTCCGTATGTGCTAAGCATGGTTTGAGGAGAGAGTATCGGCATGGCAACTGGCGCAAGCAGCATGGCGACGACTATCAGACAGACAATGAATGGCTTTGAACCAAACCACCTAATGACGCCTCTCTTCGCAGTAGAGCTTTTCTCTATTAGCAGTGCTCCCCCTGCAAAGAGCATCGGATAGATAGGCACGAGGTAGTATGTTTTCATGTTAAGTGCCGTCATGAATACGTAGAGAATGAGGTATGTGAGACCAAGTGCTCTAAACTCGCTTCCCTCGTTTGATCTCAGGTAGAAGTAAAGACCGATCACGAAAATTGGAACATTGAGGATACTTATCAATGCAAGTTGAGTAAAGAAGAAACTTAGAGGTCCGCCCCCGCTAAGATCTCCCCTGAATTCGGCATAGAAATGGATCATCGGCCATCCATTGATTGAGTTCCAGTAGATCATCGGTAGGATGAAGACAACAGATATCAATCCACCTACCGCGATCCACTTTGATCGGAGGTACTTTCGGCTCGAAGGAATGGCAAGAAACGGGAAAAACAGAGACGCTATGAAGAAGAAAATTGTGAGCTTCGTCAACAAACCGACGCCGACGACAACCCCGGCTAAAATCCAGAGCTTGGGTTCTTTCCGTTTGATTCCCCTGATTATGAGATAGGCAAGTAAGGACCACCACAAGGAATCGAACGAGTCAGGCGTAAAAATTGAGCCAAATGCTAGGAAGCCAAACGACACCAAGGTGGAAACAGCCGCGAGAACCTGAGCTTGCCTTCCTCCACCAAGTTCCCTGGCTATCATCCCTGCTACAAAAACGAGAAGAGCTTCGTTTAACGCGGGCACAACATGAATTGAGATGAGAGAGTCTTTGGAGATTATGTTGAGCAATGCCGCGACGTATGCTATGAAAGGTGGAAAGTCGACATAGCCCAGAGAAAGATGCTGAGTTCCGCTAATTATGTAATAGAGCTCGTCCCGGAAATATCCATAGCTTCCGGCAAATAGCATGTGGACAAGAAAATCTGCAAGCGCGAGATATGCGAGAAGCGCAGTGGTACTCTTGAGAGATTTCCTAGTAAAGACGCGGTAAAATCGGACTTTTCTCTCTGATTCTGGCTTCGCACTTGTAGTTGACGCCAAATGATGTCTGCTCTCTAGGTTGTCGGCTCGCGACGTTCTTTCTTTTCCGCGGGAGGATCCGCGGCGTTATTCGAGCCAAGAAATCTATCGGCTAACCCTCGCATCAGCTCAAGATGTTTCTTGATCGCTTCCTCTCCCTTGGGCGTTATTTCGATGAACGTTCTCGGACCCAGCGCGGGAAGAAAACCCCTGCGTTGCCTGATGAACCCGTGGTCTTCGAGAATACCAAGATTTTTGCTTAGCGAGCTCTTTGGAGATTTCACGGCGAGGAGCAATTCAGTGAATGTAGCGCGCTTGAATCCCAGAAGCGCCGTCATAATCCCGACGCGGGTTGAGACTGAAAACGGTCCCGGCGAACCAAAGTCAGAAACAAGATCCTCTTTTGCAACAGTGCTGTCACTCTCTGGTTCAGAAGGCAACCAATGCTAGCTCCTTGGGTGCTTCGTAGAGTGACTTTATTCCGCAAATGAGAAACAGCGGGGTAGCAAGAGTCCACGTCCAAACCGGGGCTCCTGGAATATTAGCCACAAAGGCTATGGTAAGGCTTCCTACAATGATTGCCCAGTCTTCAACTCTTCTTTCGAGAATACCGTTCTTCTTCCGCGAGCGCGAAAATATTTCGAGTGAAACAAATGCAGCAACTACTATCAGAAGAAAAATTGCAGAGACGTCAGGATAACCCTCCTGGTTTGCTATACTGTATCCGAACCAGGGCAGAAGAGTTGCGAAATAGCGGGCGAGGCTCTTCCCCCAATAAGTCCAGCGATAACCCCTTTCGTCGTATATCATCCCTCGCTCTCCCTTCAGAAAGTCCAGACTGTACTCCATTCTCGATAGTCCGCTAAATCCACTGAGCTTCGCAACAAACCAAATTGGAAGGTACGCTGCTATGAGTCCAAGGATTACAAACGGGAGTGGAACAGTTAGATACAGAGCGATTGCCCATGGAAAAATTATCGCCATAAGTGAGTAAAACACTCCAAGACCCCTTCGTGCCCTGTATCGAAAGAGCCTTGCTGCAATTAGTTCAACCTCGATTTGCTGCTGTTGCAGGGTACTCTTATCCAAGGGAGAAGACTATTCTTCTAACCAGAAGTCATATGGTATTAAATCATGATTAGAGTTCACCAAGGTGAACAACGTCCAGGGTTTATTATGCCAGCCGATCAACCGGCAGTTGTATGCGACTTTGGAAGCTTCAAAACAGAATACTCGGATGAAGCTGCCGGAATAGCTAAAGAAAGAGTCACAAATCCCGCCCTAATTTTGATACTAAGTTGAAAAATGAAAGCATGATCGAGACTCGGAATCTTACAAGGAAATTCGGCGACATTACTGCAGTTGACAACCTGACTTTCAAAGTTGCCCAAGGAGAAATCTTCGGGTTCCTCGGACCCAATGGTGCGGGAAAGACCACTTCAGTGAGGATGTTTTGCTGTTTAATTTCAAAGACGAGCGGAGAGGCTCGGATTGCAGACTATGAAATTGGGAATAGATCTGATTCGCTGAAGATAAGGAAAATCATTGGTTTTGTCTCTGATAATGTTGGTCTCTACGAAAGTCTAACCGCGTATGAGAATTTAGAATATTACGGAAAACTGTACAAATGTCCTGAACCCAGGAGGAAAGAAAACATAGAGCGCTTTCTGAAACTCTTAGGGCTATGGGAGAAAAGGGATGTCTTTGCGGGAACTTTTTCCAAGGGGATGAAGCAAAAACTTGCAATAGCGCGTGCACTCATTCACGATCCTGAAATCCTATTCATGGACGAGCCAACCGCAAACCTCGATCCTGAATCTGCAAAGACGGTTAGGGAATTCATTCTTTCTCTTAAAAAAGAGAAAAAAACAATTTTTCTGAACACACACAACCTCGATGAGGCTCAAAGGGTCTGCGACAGAATAGGAATCCTGAATACAAGATTGATGGCGATTGGCACTCCTCAAGAACTTGAGTACTCCGTCGGCGCAAGAAAAACAGTGATTCAGCTCGACGAAGTAAATGATGCAATTCTAAACGCAGTGAATAGAATATCTCCCGGAAAGGTAACTCGCGACGACTCCAAATTAACCATTGAACTAGCAAATCCCAACAAGGAAAATCCAGCTATCGTGCGTTCAATCGTTGAAGCTGGAGGCAACGTTCAATCTGTTTTGATTACTGCATCGAGCCTGGAAGATGCGTATCTTAAACTTGTGAAGGAGCAACAACAGTGAACCTCGAAACTTCCCTTACTATTGCGGCAAAGGAGCTGAAAGTGATCCGCAGAAAGAAGAGTATCATCTACTCTATCATTTTCCTCCCCTTATTGCTCGCAGCCAGCTTCTCACTTGTTGTCAAGAGCCAAGTAGCTTCATCCTCAAATTATGCACTAGGTTTTGACTCGCTCACTTACTTCTTCGTTGTTTTATCCGCCATACTGCCCGCTTCGATTGCTGCGTACAGTATAGTGGGCGAAAAGGTAGAGAAGAGCTTGGAGCCGTTGCTTGCGACCCCCACGACCGATGG
>JABDCJ010000088.1:0-2404 GCA_013288145.1 Nitrososphaerota archaeon
AGAATACCACGAGAGGGAGACCTGGTCATGAGCAGGATTCAAACCGCTGGCAAGGGCCGTGAAAACAGAACTTGGGTTTCTCAAGAGGGCGGGTTATGGTTGACCGTAACTCTAACTCCGCCGACACCGGAAAGTGTTGCTGAGATCTCAACTATCGCCACGGTGGCAGTAGCGAAAACCTTGGAAGAGTTTGGTGTTTCTGATTGTGTCATGAAACCGCCAAACGACGTTTATCATAACGGAAAAAAGATAGCCGGAGTGCTTGCAGATGCGAGCATCAATGGTTCAAGCTCTGTGGTCTTCTTGGGAGCTGGAATTAATGTTAACAATGATCCAACAATCGTCGACGAGATTTCCCAAATCTCAACAAGTGTCAAGTTAGTCACGGGTCGTGAAACGGACCTCATTCAATTGGCTACTGTGTTCATCCAGAATGTCGATCTTCTCTATGATAAGGCGATCATAAGGTCGCTCGCGCACGAGTAGAAATTGTAGGTGGCCCAAGTTTTGCTAACACAAAACCATAAGCAAAAAATAACTCGTTAAAGCAATCATACTTCGAGAGCACGAAATTGACAGTGCCTGATTCTTACTGGACCTTGAAACTGAAAAGCCTGCAAGAAAGGAGGCGGCAGAAGGAAAGCGGCGATTTTGACAAAGCCATGATGAATGCTCTTCGGGAAAAAATCAACAGCTGGGAAAAAACAGTTCTGGGACCCGTCCTGTCGGCTTCTCCCGAGGGAAAAGAGGTTTTTGAAAATCTCTCTGGGATACCTTTGAAGCGGTTATACTCGCCAGCAGATGTAAACAATCAAGAATATACTCGGGATCTCGGATTACCAGGGGACTATCCCTATACCCGAGGCGTTTATCCAACAATGTACAGAGGCCGGCCTTGGACGATGAGGATGTTCTCCGGTTTCGGCACCGCGGACCAGACCAACAGGCGTCTGAAGTATTTGCTAAAAGAAGGAGAGACTGGACTTTCGATAGCCTTCGACATGCCCACCCTTTACGGTTACGATGCAGACAGCGAGAGAGCTGAGGGTGAAGTTGGCAAATGTGGTGTGTCAGTGTCTTCACTGGAAGACATGGAGACGATCTTCGCGTCGATTCCACTGGATGAGGTAAGTACTTCGATGACTATCAACGCGCCCGCAGCGGTTTTGACAGCGATGTACGCCGCAGTAGGTGAAGAGCAAGGAGTTCCTCTAGACAAACTTAGAGGCACGGTCCAAACGGACATTCTGAAAGAGTATATCGCTCAAAAGGAGTGGGCGTTTCCTCCTGACGCCCATTTGAGGATAATCAGAGACCTGATGGTGTTTTGCACAAATCATATGCCGAACTGGCACTACATCAGCATCTCCGGTTACCACATCCGGGAAGCCGGATCAAGCGCGGTTCAAGAACTAGCTTTTACTCTGGCAGATGGATTCTCATATGTTGAGCTCGGCAAAAAAGCCGGTCTCGATGTAGACTCTTTTGTTCCTCGTTTTTCATTTTTCTTCAACTGTGACATGGACTTCTTTGAGGAGATTGCAAAGTTTAGAGCAGCTAGACGAATTTGGGCGACCGTGATGAAGGAAAAGTATGACGCAAAGAATCCGAGATCTATGCTTCTCAGATTCCATACACAGACATCGGGCGTTTCTCTTACCTGGCAACAGCCGCTCAACAACATCATTCGGACGACGGTAGAAGCACTCGCTGCTATTTTGGGTGGAACTCAATCGCTTCATACGAATTCTTACGACGAAGCCTGGGCTCTCCCGACCGAGGAAGCCGTAACAGTTGCCTTGAGAACCCAACAGATCCTCGCCGAAGAAACTGGAGTTACCGATGTCATTGATCCTCTAGGAGGCTCATACTATCTCGAATGGTTGACAAATGAGATGGAGTTGCAAGCGTATGAGTACTTTGAGAAAATTGATCAGATTGGAGGAGTCCTAGAAGCGATCAAGCAGGGGTACATTCAGCGCGAAATCGCCAACACTTCCTATCACAAGACAAAGGACATGGAGGCCGGCAAGCGATTCGTTGTCGGAGTTAACAAATATGAGGTTCAAGAGGAGAAGTCAATCGATTATCTAAAAGTAAACCAAGCTCTCAGGAAGAAAGCCGTGACGAAACTTCAGAAATTGAAAAGAAAACGGGATGAAGACAGGGTTACAAGGTCCCTTGAGATGCTCAAAAAAGCATTCGAGGATCCTGATGCAAACTCGATCTATCCCATACTTGAAGCAGTCAAATCATACGCGACTTTGCAGGAAATAATGGACGTCGGCCGAAAGGTATTCGGCGGCTGGAAAGAACCCGTAATTGCCTGACAATACTTCCAAATAGCACCTCGGCGTAAATAGGAATAGGCAGAACGTTGTCTTCCCTTCAGGTGCTCGGTCAT
>JABDCJ010000088.1:2414-5320 GCA_013288145.1 Nitrososphaerota archaeon
CGAACCTAGAAAGATTAGAATTCTCGTAGCGAAACCGGGGCTGGATGGTCACGACCGGGGAGCTCTGGTCCTTTCCAGAGCCTTTCGTGATTCAGGAATGGAGGTGATCTATTCCGGATTACTTCCTACACCAGAACAGGTCGCCCAGATGGCAGTTGATGAGGATGTGGATGTTGTAGCGCTCAGCCTTCTCAACGGAGCACATATGACGGCCTTTCCTAAGGTCGTGCGATTTCTAAAGGAAAAAGGAGGCATGGACATTCTCGTAATCGGTGGCGGCATCATACCGGATTCAGACAAACCGAAACTGGAAAAAATGGGCATCAGAGGTAATTTTGGCCCCGGAACTTCGTTGAAGACAATAGTTGACTTCATCAAAAAGTCTGTCGAGGAAAACAGAGAAAGAATCGCGAAAAGATCAACATCAGCTGTTTCAGGGACTCGCTCGAAATCTAAGAAAAGTGTAAAACGCTCTAAACACCCGCGATGAGTCGAACTATTCTTTCAGAAGTTGAGCTCTATCGCTTTCAATAATTTTCGGAATTTTTTTGATATCTTCAGCCAAGAGATTTTTGAAAGAGCGATTCCGGAATACCGACGCCGGGTGGTAGGTGGCGAGCAGGGGAATCCCGGATTTCCGAGTCTTTAGCAATTTTCCGTGATTCGATCCCATCACCTTTTCGCCGGTAAAATATTCCAAAGCGGTTGCTCCGAGAGAACAAATCAACCTGGGCTGCAAGATCTCGATTTGATTTTCTAGGTAGTTTGTAGTGCATGTCTCAACCTCATCGGGCTTGGGCTTGCGATTTTTCGGCGGGCGGCACTTTACAATGTTCGTGATATAGATCTGATCCCTTTCGAGTCCGGCGTTTTTGAGAAGCTCGTCAAGCAATCTTCCGCCGGAGCCAACGAATGGTTTGCCCTTGATGTCCTCATTTCTTCCTGGAGCTTCGCCGACGAAAACCACCAGAGGATCCTTCGTATTACCCGATCCAGGAACGGCGTTAGTTCTACTCTCCCACAATCTACATAGCTTGCATGAGATTATTCTTTGGTCAATGTATTCCATTAACTTAGATTTCGAAGAATCAGAATCGCTCAAGATCGAAGAGCCTCCAATATTATTCGAACGGCTTTGGTTGCGTTTGGAGAAAAATTGATCGCAGCGTATTTCTTTGACAAGGCTAGATTAATCGCATTAACAAGAGTCGATACTGTGATTCCATCCGGGTCCAGACGGACAAAATCGTACATCTCCTCAAATCTTTTCGCGTTGGCTTCCTGCTCAAAGTGGTTGGAAATTGGAATAGTTACACATGGAGTTCCAACGGATAAGACCTCATTCATAGTAGAAGCGCCAGCCTGACAGATGACACAATCAGCAGCCTTGTAGTACTGTACAACGTTACTGTTGAAAGGAAGAAAGCGAATAGAGCTCTCCAGTCTCAACGCATATTGTGAAGCATCGATCCGAGGACCCGGCAGGACTACAATTAGGCATTCAAGTTTGTTTGAGATTTCCTGATGATGCAAAGAAATGAAATCGACAAACCACTTCCCAGTTGAAGTCCCGCCTACGGATAAAACAATAAGTTTTCTGTCTTCCAAGCCGCTTCCAAACAGAGTACTTACAACGATCTTTTTCAGTACTGATTTTGATCCTGGAGGAGGTTCAGACAAGATAGGACCAACGATAGAAAATATTTTCAAGATTCTCTTGCTCTGAGAAGCCGGCAGGGAATCAACCCCATCTGCGAATATCCTGACTGAAGAAGCATCGTAGGCTTTGGAAAGCATCCTATTTGCGTACCACGCAACAATCTTGCTAATTGGGTTCAAATTACAGCCCGAACTAAATTCTAGATAATCGGTGACGAGCACGCGACGATCCGGAAGCACAGGGTGTTTATCCCACATGAAACAAAACATAGTTTCTGCATATTCATCCTGTAGGAGTACGTCATACCCGGAAAATTTCGACTTTAGCTGTTCATAGTTACGTCGCGCGACTGAACTTGACTTTCTCGCGACCTTCGCAATGTCTGTCAATCTTCCGGATGAAACTGCGTTCTCCATCACGGAGCTCAAAGACTGCAAACTTTTACAAAAATCGGGCACTTGCTCGCCCTCACTCTCGAGAAATGAGATTACGGGCTCGGAGGTGAACCACGTGATATCGATGTTGGTATTGGCTTTTCGAAGGGTCCGCGCGAGAGTTAAGCTTCTCCTTGCATGGCCAAGTCCCACTGAAGAGACGCCGTACGCTATTTTCAATTTCGAGCTCTTGAAAGCGCCGGGAAACTAGACTACGATGAGATCTCGTCTGGCGCTCGTTAGAACTCGAGGCTTGTCTTTTGTTACGAGGACATCGTCCTCTATCCTGACTCCACCATATCCCGGAATGTAGATTCCAGGCTCGACCGTTAAAATCATCCCTGGTTGCAGCTTCTTATTGAAGCGAGAGGATAGTCCTGGTCCGTCGTGGACCGACAGACCGAGTGAGTGCCCTGTCGAGTGAATGAATCGACCCTTGAACTCCGTTGAGTCAATCAGCTCTGTTACTTTGGTATTAACGAAATCGCCTGTATTGTCGGGCGTGCAAAGTTCCTTCCCCAGTTCCAGAGCTCTACTGACAGTATCGTACATTTCTTTCTGCTTTTTTGATGCACTTCCGAACACGAGAGTTCTTGTAATGTCCGAATTGTATCTCTTGTACCGCGCACCGTAGTCGAGCAGTACAAAATGATCGCTCTTAAGCTTGGTTTGCGCCGGCGCATAATGGGGTTCGGCACTATTTTTTCCAAATGCAACAATGGTATCGAATGCAACTCCGCTCGCGCCAGATTCCTGCATATCAAATGCCATTCTCGCTGAGACTGATGTTTCGGTGACACCGTCTTTGAGCA
>JABDCJ010000089.1:0-3820 GCA_013288145.1 Nitrososphaerota archaeon
CGGTACGAAAGACAATCCATGGAAGCTAAAGACACCGCCCGGAACTTCTGAATTTACAGCCTATCGAGACGAAACACTCACTCCTCCTGCTCTTGTCGTGAAGGTAGGCTCGACAGAACTCCGCTATGATCTGCGATGCATCAATGACTTGCATGTCATGCTGAAAAAGAATGGAGATTGGATGCTCCTAGGAAGTGCTGACGAGCAAAAAGAAGCAGCGGAAGGAACCGTGGAGGCATGGGGCAGATCGCCGAATAATCCAGTCGGAGGATGGTACGGTCTGAAGAAAGGTCTCCGCGGACGGTTTGCAATGTACGTCCCACCGGTTATGGAGTCTCTAGGTCTCGCAGTAGTCGAACATAATCCGAAAAACAATCGCATGAAACCCGCATAGATCTGGAAGATAGGGATCGCTAAACGCATATTAGAAGAGAATAGCGCACGGAAATTTTCGTGTCCCTAGTAACCACGCAGGAATCGCGCATTGACGAGCTGTCCGAGTACGTAGCAAATACACGCTTTCGAGATATACCTGAAGAAGTAATCGCGCAAAGCAAGAAAATGCTCCTGGACACGCTCGGGGCGATAGTCAGAGCATCATCCAAGCGATACGAAGCTGGAAATATCCTTGCAAAGTTTGCAAAGAACCTAGGAGGAAAACCTCAGGCGACGATCATAAATCGCGGCTTTAGGACAAATCTCGTCAACGCGGCTCTTGTAAACGGGACGTTTGGCTACTATTGCGACGTGGAGAGCCATCACGTTCAAGCGATAGCGCATGTCGCTGCTGTCATTGTGCCGACAAGCCTTGCGTTGAGCGAAGCATACGGTTTGAGCGGCAAGGATCTCCTCACGGCGCTTGTTGTCGGGTATGATGTTGAAACTAGGGTTAGCAATGCTCTTGATCCAAACCAGCTTTACAAGAGGGGATTTCATCCGTCCTGCGTCGCAGGTTGTTTCGGTGCTACTGCAGCTGCCGGTAATTTACTGAAGCTGAGCAAGGAAAAACAGAGGCTTGCGTTCGGTCTCGCGGGTTGTCAGGCATCGGGCCTATTGGCGTGGGCAACCGATTACACGGAAAACTCTCGGCCTTTCCAGATGGGAATTGCGGCGAGAAACGGAGTGACGTCTGCGCTTCTTGCAAGAGAGGGGTTCGGAGCGCCTCCGTCAATTTTCGAGGGGAAGAATGGAATGTTCAATGCCTTTTCAGACAAGCCTGAGCCTCAAAGACTCGTCGAGGACCTTCGTTCGAGACACACAATAATGGAAGCTGCGTTCAAGCTGTACTCTTGTTGCGCTTTCATCCATCCAGGGGCAGACGCACTTCTATCATTGATGGAGAAAAACAATCTCGGCCACGGAGATATTTCCGAAATAACGTTGCGATTCCCCAAGCCCGGGGCATCGATAATTGATAACAACGAACTAAAGTCGCACAACGCACAATACATTTTGCCAATCCTTGCGGTGAAGCGAGAGGTGAACATTGAAGATATTTTGTACGAGAGGCGGACTGACCCTGAAATCAGCAGACTGTCAAAATCCACAAAGCTTGTTTACGATGAAGAGCTCGGCCCGGTATTTCCCGAAAAATACACGAGCATTGTTATCTTGAAGACGAAAGACGGCAGTACTTTTGAGGAAAAAGTCGTCGACGCAAAGGGGACACCGGAAAATCCTGTTGGGCTAGAAGTAATCGAGGAAAAGTTTCGCCGGTTGACCAAGGGGGAGCTCTCGAAAGCAAATATGGAAAAATGTATTGAAGTGGTAAACGGATTTGAAAAACAGCGGAATGTAACTTCGCTAATCCGGCTGATCAGTGGAACTACTCGAAAAAGTTGAACTTGCGACCGACGCCTTTCTCTGCGGCACGGTCATAGGCAAGCTTCGCGACCGCTACATCCTGTATAGCCATACCGGCGGAAATGAAAATCGTGGTCTCATCCTTCTCCCTACCCTTCAACTTTCCGAGCACTAGGTCTCCGAGTGATGCGTAAATTTCCCGGGTGGTGATTAGCCCTTCCTTGAAGGCTTCGCTCAAAGATTCCGATTCTGCGACCTCTTTGTCATCAACGACGACTTTTGTCTTTCGCAAAATTTTGAAATCGACTTCTCTTTTCCCTAGACCAGCTCCCATACCGACGGAATTGATGTGCAATCCTTCGTGAAGCAAATTTTCTGTTATCAACGGTTCTTTTGAAGGCGTTGCGCACGAGATAATGTCGCAAACTTTCAGGTCATTAATTGAGTTTGCAATCCTAACTTCGACTCCGAGCGATGAGGACATCTCATGGGCAAACCGTTCGGAGGCATTGCGTGAAATGTCATAAACGATCACGCGTTTGATTTCTCTTACCTCCTTAACTCCACAGTGGACGGCAACGATGGATTTAGCTAACAATCCTTCGATCGCACGAGAAGGATTACTCAAGAAGATTCCGCAGGGGAGATTTGCCGAGCCGGAAGACATTGCTCTGGGGGCGCTGTTTCTCGCATCCCCAGACTCTAGATACGTGAACGGACACATTCTATTCGTAGACGGCGGACTGACTGCTGGATTCTATTAGGGCGAAGTCAACTCTTTGTCGCAAAACACACCGGAATGGATCGATCGTCCGTACGGCCGTAAGAGAGTTCTCTCCGATGATGGTAAGACAGTTCACCAACTCATCTTCATAGAACCGGGCAGGAATACCGGCACTGGCGCGAGCCCTGAACTTGTCGACGAGTACGGTCTGGTCGGACACCCGGGAATTTTCTACGAGCACATAGAACACGAAGGCTTTGCCGATGGAACTAAGGACTCAGGACCGTCTCTGAAGTACGTTGCGCGGGGCCTCGACAAATCAGAAAAGCCGAAGGAGTTTCTTTTTTCGCAAGGCAGCTCGTTTTATTCCGTCGGGACGGACAAGTCAAAGTTTGGCTATTATCACACGCTAGAAAATATCGCAAAGAGTACTATCCAGCTCCGGTTGCGAGTCGTGAAGATATAGCTACATTCTCCTATAAGAAAAACTTGCGGGTGCCCGATCAACTCTTAAATAAATAAACGAGGGTTTCCGGCAATATGAATTCAAAAGCTCCACTAGAGGGAAAGCGGGTAGCTGTCCTCGCCGAGAATCTTTACGAGGATTTGGAACTCTGGTACCCTGCAATCCGAATGAAGGAAGCAGGTGCCAAGGTCAGTATTGTCGGTTCTGGCTCCAGCCCCAGTTACAAGGGTAGAAACGGGCTTGAGGTCAAGCCGGATCTCGTGGCGGACAACATTTCAGCGAGAGATTTCGACGCCGTGATAATTCCGGGCGGGATTGCGCCTGACTATATGCGAAGGTATCCAGCGGTTGTTAACTTTGTCAGAGAAATGAATAACGAAGGCAAGGTAGTTGCTGCGATCTGCCACGCGGGTTCGCTTCTAGTCTCAACAGGAATTTTGAAGGGAAGGACTATCACTTGCTTCAAATCGATAAAGGACGACGTCGTGAATGCCGGAGCAAAGTACGTCGATAACGAAGTCGTTGTCGATGGAAATCTTGTGACTTCAAGGACTCCGGATGACTTGCCGATATTTGCAAGCACAATCATCTCGACACTATCCGCTACTGCGATCGAAATTCAGAGGTAAAGATCTCTTATAGGCCCGAATGAACCGGGCCTCTCCATATTTTATTTTTCGTTCAATCTTTCCAGCTTATCTTCGTCGACTGAAACGCCGAGCCCGCTTTCATCAGGAACCTTCACTGTCCCATTTTCGTAATCAATTTTCTTCAAAACAAGATCATCCCTTATTCTGAGCGGACCGAATAGTTCACAGCCGTATTCA
>JABDCJ010000089.1:3830-5262 GCA_013288145.1 Nitrososphaerota archaeon
TCCGGAATTGATGCCGCAAACTGTAGATAAGCCGCGGTCCCGATCGAGGTTTCGATCATGCACCCGATGTAGCTTTTGATCCGGTGTGCCATTGCGACGGAGTGGATATTTCTGGAATTAGTGAATCCACCCATCTTTGTAAGCTTGTACGCAAACGCCCCGGCAGCACGTTTCACTATCAGCTCAACCGCATCATGGATGCTGCATAGCGACTCGTCAGCGACTATTGGCACGGTAGATCTGCTCGCGACAATTGCAGCTCCCGTAACGTCCCACTTTGGCAGAGGCTGCTCTATCAAATCAACCGACTCTTGCTTCAAAAAGTCCAGTGCGGAAATAGCTTGGTCAAGCCTCCAGTCTTGATTCACGTCGATCCTCAAGCTAACATCCGGTCCCACTGCCTTTCTCACGGCGCTTACGCGCTCAAGATCTTTTTTTAGAGATAGTGATCCGACCTTCACCTTCAAAATTCCCCAACCCTTTCTTACCATAGAGAGAGCTTCCTCGGCGTCAAGATCGGGTTCGTTGTTGGCTATAGTCCAGCTCAATGGCACAGAATCCCGGTATTTGCCGCCCAGAATCGTATACACCGGCATTTCTCGCTCTTTTCCGAGCGCATCCATAACTGCCATCTCAAGAGCGGCCTTTGCGAAATTATTTCCTTGAACGCTTTCATCCATTTGAAGCGAGATCTTTTGATATTCCGAAGTATCCCTGTCGATTGCAATCTTTGAAAGATAGTTTTTGATTATCGCATCAATCGTTTCCTTGCTTTCCTCAGACCATCTCGGACCCTGCAAGGTTGCCGCTTCGCCGAATCCGACAAATCTTCCGGCGTCAACTTTCACAATGTTGTAATCTACCGAATCTACTCTTCCAAATGCAAGGTTCTCGGGTTTCATCGGTATGCTAAGCTTGAAGGTTTCAATCGATTTGATCTTCAAATAGACTCACTGATCGCCGGCGACGCAGGTCTCGCAGTGTAGAAAAAGTAAACTCCTGAAGAAGTAGAAGATTCTCGAATTAATTCTCTTTTACGATAAAATCTAGATATACCGCTTCTGGAATCCAATGATTTCCGGCCGGGAAAAAACTTGGACCTTTCGACTCTTTTGCTTACAAAGTCTGACGTTGAAAATCTTGTCTCGATTAGAGATGCGACCGAAGCTGTCCGCTCGGTCTTCAAGGAACATGGCATGGGAAAAACGAAATCGTACCCGCGCGTTCACATACCATTTGAGGAATTCAACGGTACTATCGGATACCTCGAAGCCGCAGTTGACTCCCTCGATTCTTCGGCTTCAAAGATTGCATCGCTCTACTTTGACAACCCAAATATTGGATTGCCCCGGATAATTGCCCTGATCACTCTAAGCCGGATCGATAATGGCTTACCTGTCGCAGTAATGGACGGCAACTATTTGACGATGCT
>JABDCJ010000090.1:0-4953 GCA_013288145.1 Nitrososphaerota archaeon
TCGGGGCAGATTTTCGAGTACTTCAACGAATCGACCGCTGACGCAAAGTCTTCTTCAACAAAAGTTACGTCCTAATGTGAACAGATAATTTCTGCGAAGTATCTTGACGACCTGCATCCTTTGTGATATAGTCAGTGGAAAAGAGAAGAGCTATACTATCTACGAGGACGAAATGACAAAAGCTTTCCTTGCGATCCGTCCAATAACTGAAGGTCATACCCTTGTGATACCAAAAAAACACTATGAGATGATTTTCGATGTTCCGCAGGATGAGTTGTCGCATCTGATTTTAGTTACAAAGAAGCTGTGCCTGCATTATCGGCAAAAAGTAGGAATGGAAAGTGTAAACCTCGTACTCAATAACGGGAAAGCTACAAATCAAAAAATAATGCATTTTCACTTGCATATCATCCCTCGAAAGTTAAATGATGGAATCACGCTTTTGTCACGACCAGACATAAAGTCGAATTCAGATCTTGAACAAGTACGAAGGAAGCTTACAACCTAACGCAGTACATAAACGAGCAAATCTAATGTTCGCAGTGGCTTGAGAAGAACGTTGACTTCGAACTTAGTTGAGAAAGGTTACGACAGAGTTGCCGCAGTTTACAATACTAACCGCCACTCCGGGACTTGTAGAGACGGGCTTGAGGATTTCGCTAGTCGCCTGTCCGAGAATGCAAACGTTCTGGATGCCGGTTGTGGCACAGGGTATGCATCCAGGTTCCTAGATCAAAGAGGATTTTCAGTAACCGGGATTGACATTTCGAACCGAATGTTAGACTTTGCAAGAAAAAAAGTTCCGGGGGCTACCTTTCTGAAGATGGACATGAAAGATATGGATTTGCGTGGGGATTTGTTCGATGGCATCGTATCTCTGTACGCCATAATTCACGTGGACAGAAAGTTTCACCGAGAAATACTATCGAAATTCTACGAAGGCTTGAAGCCTAGCGGATTCCTTTTACTGCTCACCGGCTGGGGAGACTATGTGGGCACTGAAGATGATTACCTTGTGAAGGGAACGAGAATGAGCTGGAGCTATTTCGACAGGGATGTAAATCTAAGAATGATCAAGCAATCCGGCTTTAGAATCATCTGGACCAAACGGGACAAGAAAGGGAAGGGAGTGCATCTTTTAGTTCTCGCGCGAAAAATGTAGGAAATTACACGCGAACCATGATATTACTTGACAAATTCTACGTTGGGAAGAGTCCTGAAGACGTTATCTCCAGTGAGAAATCTTGTTTTCAATCGTTCAGACATGACATAACCGATCGCATCAGCATATGAGATATCCAGCCTCTTGGATTTGGATCTGAGCTTGAATTTCATACCATTCTTCACATCTTCGTCTGAAAACGAAACTATATACTGTTTGAACTCTGAAAATGTCTTTTCAGCTATTTCTTCGTCTGCGTCGTGCAAGATGTGGAAGTACAATTCCATCAGATTAAGAATGGCTGTCTTTAGCTGTGAGGACGGCGAGAAGTACTTCAAATATGATTTGTTACCGGCGAGATATTCCATCATCGCATATGTATCAAGAAAATAACTTCCCACTGTCAAGATGGAACTAATCGCCCCAGCCTCGCTTATCTTCGTCCTTCATTTCTTGAGCACTTTTATTGAAGTTGACCGAACCAAATAGATCCTTGATATTGATCCTTCTTTTGATTTCAACCTGTACAATATCACCTTCGCTTATTTGGTGCGCCTTCGCCGCCTCGGTTGGAATGATAATACTGAGAGAGTTTCCGACTCGTCGGACTTTAGATATTATTTCCATGTGTATACGCGATGTAAAATTATATTCGTCATGTAATAAAAACCTGCTTGTCCATTAGAAAGCAGGAACTTTTGATGAAAAGTACCATCCCAACTCTTCAGACGCTTTTCAATCGCATTGTCAATCCAGTCGTGTACAAGCCTAGGCGCAAATTGCCCTGCTCAACCTCCATCGAGGTGATATTCCATCTCCCATCGGCCTAGCAGGTTCTTCTAGGAATACCAGAACATGAAAGAACTGCGAAAGATCTGTTCTCATTGCAGTATTACTAACCGTGCTATCCTCTTACGAAGACTTCGTAGGCATTTACGACGACCTCATATGACCGCAGCTGATATCTGGGATCAGCACGGCAAACTCCTGTAGTGAGATCAAACTCGACTCCGTGCCACGGGCACACGATATTCATGTTTTCCTTCGACACGAACTCCCGAACGCGGCCTTCTCCCAGCAATTCTGCCTCGGTATTCCCGATCACTATGCCTTCACACGCTGGACCAGCCTGATGCGGGCATTGGTTTGCGTACGCATAATACTTCTCGCGGAACTTGTAAATTCCAACGCTGGTGCCATTCAGGTTCACGAAGATGGGTCTAAGATCGGAAAATTCCGAAATCTTTGCAACTCTTTGAGTTTTCAAGATCTCACAACCTAGTTCATCCTGAATAGCTTTCGAGCGTTCTCGCCGAGGATTCGTTGTTTTGCTTCGCTTGAAAGAAATGGGATGTCATAGATTACGCTTGGAACGTCGAAATCCCAGTGAGGGTAATCGCTCGCATACAACAGCTGGGATTCAGCGTCGAACGCCCTAAGAACCCACTCCATGTCCCCTCTATTCCTCGGTCTCTCTAGAGGCTGGCTCGTGAAATAGAACTCTTTGATGTATTCGCTCGGGAACTTCTTCAGGAGCGGCGCTTCGGTCCACCTCATCAGGTACTCGCTGTCCAGCCTGTACATTATCCACGGAATCCAGCTGACGCCGGCTTCGATGAACACGAATTTGAGTCCCGGAAACCTCTCCGGAACGCCGGAGACCACGATGCTCGTAAGCTGCGTTATGATCGGAATTGGAAACGAGAGCGCGTGAATAGGCAGATATTTTTCTTTGTTGAATTTGTCGATCAGTGGATATGCAAATGCCTCTGCGTGAAAACAGACCGGGAGATCTTTCTTCCTTGCTGCTTCGTAAACCGGGTTCCAGTATTCGTCTCCCGAAAGAGGACCAGGTCTCGTCGGACTGATCAGTATGCCAGCGATCCCTTTCTCGGAGCCGACGCGATCTATTAGTTCTGCTCCCTTTTCTGGCGAGCTTGAGGGGATATAGATGGAGGTAAACAGCTCTGGATATTTTCCGAGAAATTTGTCAAGCATATAGTCGATATATGCGTTCGATACCTCGACTTCAAGCTGTACATCCGGCTGGTTTGGTAATTCGAGAAGCTGATTTGGAAACAGCATTGATCTCTTGATGCCGATGTCGTTCATCCGTGTTGTGAAAGTATCCACGATCTCTTCTGCCTTCTGCTCGTAGAAACCGAGCGGCTCATCATCTTCGGGCCTGATTTCCGGGCGCCTGACGCGGTGACCCATCGTCCTGTCCCACGGAGAAAGAGTTCTGAGCTCGTTGTACAAATTCATCATATCCACTTTCATTGGATCTAGTGGTTCGCTTGGTGTTGCAGAGAACTTTGCATAAACTTGCTCGTACTCTTCTGATGCATATGAAAACTGGACGTTGCGGTACTTTTTCCGCCAAGTTTCTGGCATGTACTTTGGAAACCAAGTGAACGGCTCGTCAATGTGACAATCAGCGTCTACTATGAACAGATCCCGGAGACCCTTCTGGTCCGCCTGCTTTACGGCGTTGTCCAGTCCGCCGAAAATGTTTCTGTTCCGGTCACTAGTCGCCATGGTTTATTTACAACTAATCTATTGAGCTTTAGAATCGTCTCAAATTATTTTCCGACTTTGTTTCGCTTCAATTGGAGCCCGTCATTAATTCCTTTTTAAAGTTGGACGATTTCAGAAAATTCACTCGGGCTATTTTTTGTTGATATTTCGCAATTCGTTTAAAGATATATAGGGTGGCTTTAACTCGAGCAGAATGTAATGAGGCAGTCAAAGACTTCGGCACTCTCACGCGTAGCTTCCATTGTTATTGTTGTAGTCATCGTAGTCGCGACCGTTGCTGCAGCAGGAATTTATTTCGCGAACTCGCCAGGTAAGAGCCCGTCAACGTCCAGCGTCATTCAAACCAGTACAAGTTCATCCGCGGGCACGACTTCTGTTTCTCAGGCAAGCTCCTCATCTTCATCCAGTAGCTCATCGACTGTGAGTACCTCATCTTCTACTTCGTCCACTTCTTCGAACTCGCAATCTTCATCGTCCGCTTCTTCATCTACTGCTTCCTCATCTTCATCGCAGACGATTCGCGATACCCTGAGTATCGACACTTCTGCATGGCCAGCCCCAGCTGACCTGAACGAACTTTATGGTAGCACTTCCTTTTGGCCAAACTGGCTGATGTATACCGTTTATCAGCCATTGATCTTCGTGAATCCGGTTGATCTTTTCGGAAACAATACGATCCAGTACATGCCTGGTCTCGCCCAGAACTGGACGGTCTCATCCAACGGGACCATTGTAACTCTGAACTTGAGAAACCACGTGAATTTCTCAAGCGGAGATCCGTTCAATGCGTACCAGGTGTGGCTGGAGGAGTACGGTTTCTATTATCTTTCCGCAAACTCATCGTACTGGTGGGAAAATTATTACTTTTTCAACATGTCAAACGTTAATTTTGGTCCCGCAGCGCTCGCACTGATCAACCAGAGCGGTCTCGCGAATCCCTCCCAACAGGCTCTCGCTGTGATGGGGAATTCTTCGTGGCCGATTTATGCAACGGGGCCTTACCAGATAGAGTTCCGGCTGAAATCGCCTTTCAACTGGTTCACGGGCACTTTGACCGCTGAATCCAACTGCAACAAAGCACCCCTCGATTCCGGGAACCCTCCCCATAATTGGCTGTCTATCCGGACTGTTATCATAAACGCATGCATAAGTTCTTTGAACCGATGCCTCGCGCAATCCCGGATAGCGCAGACCAATCTCGAGATATCTAGGCAGGTCAGAATCAGGGATGCTGTCTTCGTAGTTGTCTGGAT
>JABDCJ010000090.1:4963-5159 GCA_013288145.1 Nitrososphaerota archaeon
GTATCTGGTCTCGCAGGTCTCTGAGCTGAATTACGTGAAATTCACTCAGAACACCAATTACTGGGGTGAAAATCTTAGCTCTACAGTTATCTCGTCACAACCCTACTTAGATCCGGGCCACGTGAAAAACGTCATAGTCTACTACAAGTCCGACGACGTAGCACGCTATACCGATCTCTCAACAGGAGCCGTACAG
>JABDCJ010000091.1 GCA_013288145.1 Nitrososphaerota archaeon
GATCAGCCGCCATCGTTCCCAATCATCGAGGAATTGTTGCAATTAAGATATGGTTTCTACAACTTTTCGATAATTCTTTCTACATAGTCTCTAGATTCTACCGAGAGATCTACGAAAGACTTGTCAGATATCCCGTAACGGTAGCCTATCATGATCATTGGGCCTTCGAAGTCGATTCTCGAGATGGTCCGGACGATCTCTTCAATATCCAATGAGCCCTTTCCGGGTACAAGGTGCGAGTGCAGCGATACTATGTCCAGGTGGTCTCGAATCCACGCTTGGACCGGTTTGATCGAGTCAGCCATATGAATTTCCGAAAGCACTCCCTTGTCCGACGCGTACCTGATCATCGCGCTGGCATCTGCTTCCATTCTTCCGGCGAGAATGTATGTGTGCGGCACGACGTAGATGTACTTGATATTCTTGCATCGAGAATTTGTGATCAAATCTACGCAGGGATCCGACTCTTCGATAAAGTCGCCGGGATGCGGCATGAAAGCGAGCTGGATTCCTTCCTCCTCGAGAACTGGATCTAAATCTCTAACAGATCTTGTCCACGCTTCCTCGTGATCCAGGTGGTACAGAGGCCTTCCACCCATCTGCGAGTAAATCTGCTTGCAGCCTAATTTCCTGCAGAGCTTGATTAATTTTGTAAACTGCGTCACTCCTCTTTTTCTAACTATTTCGTACTCAGGATCCGAAGGAGAGCTTGGAAGCTGCTCCATCATTCCCGAGAGGCCGAGCGCGTTCCAGGTGTTAAACGTCACAAGGTCAGTCGGTTCCAATCCGGATTTGTTCAACTGCCCGATGACTGACTCGACTATTTGTTCGCCAGGAATCATTCCCATTTCTATTCCGGGAAAAAGCATCGGATGAAGCGCTACGTAATCGAAGCCTCGGTTTTTCAACTGCTCAAATGATTCGACTGAATGAGCGTAGGCGGTCAGATTAATTCTGGTCTTTGCCATTGATCAATCCTGCGGTTACTACCTTTATAGAAGTTTTTTTGGGAATCCCCTTTGGATTTCTGTGTTCTGCTGGTGTAATACTTTGAATACGTATATCATTCCGCCAAATTAGACGGTTTTTGATGAGTCGGTCACGGTATCACTATAGATCATTCGGGAGTGGTTGAATGTATGATGTCATAGTGGTCGGTGCTGGAATATCAGGGCTCAGGTGCGCGGAACTCCTTGCGAATGCCGGACTCGATATTCTAGTCATCGAGAAAAACAGCGTCCATGGAGGATCGTTTGGAGAAAATATGGAGGGATTTCCAGAATACCACTACTCAAATCTCGATCTTGAAGTGCCATCCTCGCCGGTGAAAGAAGTCAAGATCTTTTGTGGCGAAGGCCCCAGAAAACGCGAGCTGAAAATTAGTTTTGAGAACCCCATTCTCCGACTTGTCAGAAGAGGTTCGTCGCCCGACTCTATTGATTCGTACCTCCTTCGAAGGGCAAGGAAGACTTCGGCGAAGATAATGTTCAACGAAAAATTTGTGGGAGCAAGAAAAAAGAGAAATCAAGATCTAATTGAGGTAGAAACCTTCGAATCTGGAACTTTCGAATGCAGGGTTTTGATCGCGGCCGATGGAGTATTCTCTACAGTGAGAAAAGCGATTGGTCTCTCAGGCTTGCAGAAAACGGAAGGAGTAGGCTACATTGCAAAGGTTGATCGGGCGAGGATAGCCCGTTCCGAGGCAATCGGAATTTTCAACTACAAGAGGTGGCCCGGATCCTATTGTTACCTGCTCGGCTATCCTGACGAGGATTTTGCCACAGTGGGGATGACGATTCGGTCGCCGTATGCAAACTCGATTCTCAAGAAATATTTTCAATCCCTCGTCGAATACCTACCGGATATTCTCGGGAGCTCTAGAATAATAGACTCGACAAGGGGCTTTGTCACTCTAGGAACGAGGGACAGACAGCTTTCCGCAGATCTAGGTGGAGATGGCATTAGTAATGTGTTATTCGTCGGAGAAGCTGGCGGTTTCCAAGACCCGACGCTTGCTTTCGGTCTAGATCCTGCGCTGTCTTCAGCGCGATTGGCTGCATCATCAGTAATTAGGGCGTTATCAAACAATGATCTAAGCTTTGTAAATGATTATTCGGAGATAGCGCGGAAAGAGTTGATTAGAGATGAATCAAAGAGGATCTCTTTCAGGTATATACTAGAATCGTTAACCGAGAATGAACTCACGTCGTTTTTTAACCACGATAGCAAAGCACCCACAGAGAGTCGAAAAGGTGATGCGGACCGGCGAATACGTTTACAATTTTCTTCCTCTAATCATGCAAAGCGCGATAAGAAATCCAGGAATGGTAACGTTTCCTTATCGATTTGCGAAGGTCTCGCGATCGTTGAAGAAAAATCGACGAGGAGGTGATTTCGGATTAACGCTCAATCAGTAGTCAATTTGATGTAACGATGAGCTCTCCGTTTTGCATCAACGGATGGATTGCACAGAAGATGTTGCAGTAGATCCGAAACGTTCCCGCTTGATTGGCCGCGAACATTACAGTATACGATTGGCCCTCCTGAATCGTAGCTCCGGCATTCAAATAATGTGTTATTGCAAAACCGTGAGCCTCGGAACTCGCGCAATTGTATATGTGAATCACGACGGTTTGTCCTTGGTGAACTTGGATAATTGGCCATGGCGAAGATACGTGGAATGCACTCCCGTTCATTCCTTCATAGTTGTTTACGGGATCCGCTTCTATGATGGTAAAGTAAGCAGTAGAGCTCGTCGTACTGCTATTAGCGATCCCTGGCGCCTTAGCTGACCCACTTAGGACCGAACAGGGATTGCTTTGAGATGTCGTAGTTGGAGAAATCAGCGAAAGAATTCCAGAGAATCCACCTAGAAGGAGCACTATTATCACTAGAGCAACTACACCAATGACAGCGCCAATGAAAATCTTAGGCGAGAAAGGTGACTGTTTTTTTTCAACTAAAATTGAAGCCATCCGCACTTCTTTTCGAGAAGTCATTTGTCAATACGAATTATAGAGTATATCTAGTGTAAGGCTGGAGAATAGATAATGAAAAGCTTTCTTACCTCTTCCCGCCTTATTTTCAGTTATCTGTCGTAGGATGGATTTCAAGCTTAACCCGAATGGAATAACGCCGCTCCATACAATAGCATGAATCCGATAGCCAGTGCTAAGAATGCGGTGGGGGGAATTCTGATTGGATCGCCTTTTCCAATCTTGAAACTCGGATTCACAGCTTCAGCAAGTCTAATCGTAGCATAGAAAGCAGAAGTCACTCCGAATGCGTAGAAGTACGTAGTATCGAAGCCTACATAATATCCTATGGAAGCACCGAAAACTGATTGTAACCCGAAGAATAATCCGAGCGCCGGCAAGTGCCATTTTGCTTTGACGACACTTGTATTTCTTCCGACAAATGCAACATACACCACTCCAACAATCGCAGCTTCGAGGGCTTTGTGCAAAAGATAGGAAACGATCGCGTTGATTCCGCCACCGAAAGCGTCCAAGATGGTTGCTGTTTGTGCGCCTGATGCAGCTGAGGCAAAATCCCATCCTTCGCCAAACCCGTGCATCCCCATCACTAGAGCGACCGCGGCCGGAATCACGAAAACCAATTTGGAGTACTTCCTTACAGTCTTAGAATCCGAACTTTCATAGACGCTCGTAGCCGGGACAGCTATGCTATCAAAAATCGCAAGTGCAGCTATTCCGCCTAGAAAAACAACCACGACTGCCACGTGCGAAATTCCGCCCGTGAAACCGTTATTCACTCCTACAGCAGCTGCGTTGCCCATAGTATCATAGAAGAACCAGAAAGCAAGTCCGATTCCAGCCATAGCAAGATATTGCAATTTAATGAATTTGAGACTTGAAACTATGTACAAGGAAATGAAAATCGGAATCAGGGTAGCTCCCAAAATGCCTAGAACGGCAGTTGCATAATCGATCAAATGAACAGTCGAATCGAAATTCGTCAGAAATAGACTAATAGAAGGTTATGGCTCAAGCTTCGAACTTGGATCAAATCATGAACTTTGGTAAGACATTAGATCTCGAGAGTAATATTTTCCTTGAGCGAATTTGAATCAATTGATGAATTCATTCTTGGGAGGCGCATGGATTACTACAACTCTGAGTCCTTCCATAAATTGGGGAGACTCAATTATGCATCTCATCATCGTGGTTCTTGCCGTTACGGTTCTATCCGTCTCGTTCCTTGCATATCAAAGAAGACGAAGCAGGAGATACTTGCTTCTATCATTGGGATTTTTCTTTCTGTTCCTCAGCCAATTTGCAACGCTGCTCGAGGTAATCTTACTATCCAATGCGCTGATAATCATCCCTTCAATTGGTCTGCATTTGTCTCATGTTTTTGATTTCCTAACTCTGATATTTTTCATGTTAGGAATCTCGGGTTACGGACAAGGTGAACCCAGAGGGAGGAATATAGAGGTCCCATCTAGTGGAATTAGCTCCAAACATTCCCCGGTGCTAAACGCCGCTAGCAAAGTGCAAGAATCAGTCAATCACTAGTTTTGGATGATCGTGAATGCCTTAGATGACGATCAGCTTAACGCTCTTCATCTTATCTTCTCGTTGAAACTCTTTCGTCATCTTAGTCACGCGCTTTGCGTCACCTTCCACCAAGAAAAGTTCGACGCAATTCGTTTGCCCAATCTTGCTATGGATGTGAGTTCTTACAATTTCGTCGAATTCGTGCTTGACCTTTGTTATAGGGGCCTCGTCTAATTCGTCGTGCGTAACAACGATAATAGCATTTGCTTTCCCGCTAAACGAATCCTTTTCTTTAGAGTCTTCCAGAAGCAATCGAATGGCTGCCCTAACTAACTCCGACCTGCCCGTGAATCCCCCGTCGTTTTGAACCTCGTCCATCTCTCTGATCATCTGATCTGGGAAGGACAAACTAACAATCGGCACTATTATTGACCTCGCTAATAACTATTGTATATGAGATTACTTCGAAGTTATTAATATTTTGATCGGAGTTATTCTCTC
>JABDCJ010000092.1 GCA_013288145.1 Nitrososphaerota archaeon
ATCAAGGAAGGAATTTCGTCAAGAAGACAGCTCTGATATCCGAAAGAGAATCTGGAGAAACGAGGACACTTACCTATTCAGAATTACTGGAACTGACAAACAAAATAGCAAATGCCTTAACAGCCCATCTCGGAATTAAGAAGGGAGACAAGGTAGGACTCTTGATGCCGATGGTGCCAGAAGCGGTCGCTTCATTTCTTGCGATTATCAGAATAGGGGCGATTGTAGTTCCATTGTTTTCTGGATATGGACCTGATGCGATCTCGAGTAGGCTTTCGGACTGTGAAGCGGTCGCACTTATCACGAGTGAAGACTTCGAGAGACGAGGAAAAAAGGTTCCGTTAATAGAAACTGTCCTTGATAGTCTGAAAAACGTTCCATCTGTAAAATCAATTCTGATTCAAGGAAGAAACCAGAAAAATGAAAACAGCGGTAAGGACGAAAGGTCAATCAATTTATTCAATTGGTCCGTTGTGGACCAAGCGGAAAGTCTGAGAACCCCCGAAAGCATGGATTCTGAAGATCCTTTCATGATTGTCTACACTTCGGGTACAACGGGGAAACCAAAGGGCGCGGTGCATGTTCACGGCGGATTTCTCGTTAAGGTTGCTGAGGAGATCTCGTTCCAGATGGACTTGAGATGGGACGACATTCTGTTTTGGGTCACGGATATGGGCTGGATAATGGCGCCCTGGGAAATCATAGGTGTCTTTTCGCAAGGTGGGACGCTTTTGATTTACGATGGCGCCCCAGATTATCCAGAAGCAGACAGACTCTGGAGCTTAATAGAGAAATTCAGGGTTACGGAATTTGGGATTTCTCCAACGCTTGTCAGAGCGCTCATGAAACACGGAACAGAGCCTCTTTCCCGACACGATCTAAGTTCGCTTAGAGCTTTCGGTTCAACTGGCGAGCCCTGGAATCCTGAATCATACCTTTGGCTTTTTGAGAATGCAGGTAGGAGAAAAAGCCCGATTATCAATATTTCAGGCGGGACCGAAGTAGGAGTTGTTTTTCTTTCCGTCCATATGATTCAACCTATGAAAGCGACAAGTGTTGGAGGTCCATCTTTTGGGATTGATGCAAAGGTCCTCGACGAAAAAGGGGATTCTGTTCAAGAAAAGACCGGTGAGCTCTCTATTGTAAAACCGTGGCCTGGCATGACCCGAGGTCTCTGGAAGGCAAACGAACGGTACTACGAAACATACTGGTCGAGATTCCCGAATATCTGGGTTCACGGGGACTGGGCATCGATCGACCGCGATGGCTATTGGTTCCTTCACGGACGAAGTGACGACACGATCAAGATCGCCGGGAAACGTCTTGGACCAACTGAGGTCGAAAGTGTTCTCGCCTCGCATCCTGCAGTATTGGAATCAGTTGCGATCGGCGTGCCAGACGAGTTGAAAGGTGAAGCAGTTGTGTGCTTTGTGGTACTTCGACCTAATTTTTCACCGTCAGAAAAGCTTGCCTCGGAGCTTCAAGAATTCGTCTCAAAAGAGCTTGGTCATCCTATGAAGCCAAAGCGCATAGAGTTCGTGAGCTCAATTCCCAAAACTAGAAACGCGAAGCTCGTAAGACGCCTTGTGAAGGCGAAGTATCTCGATTTGCCGCTCGGTGACATGTCAAATCTTGAGAACCCCGAATCTCTCAAGGTGATACCCCGTTTCGCAAATTGATTCCAACTATTCGGATCTTTTGCCTGGTGTTCCAATTGAACGAATAACAACAATCTTACAATCGATAAGGTCTTCGGCGGAGAATTCTATTTGGGAAATTCCGGAGAAATCTCTGGCAATTGGCTTTTCGGGCGGGATCGATAGCTCGATCCTTGCTTCACTACTCGTGCGTGACGGGAGAGACGTTAAGCTTCTTGCAGTTGGCAGAGCCGGCTCTTTCGATATTCACTCCGCCGCAATAGCAGGACAAATTCTCTCACCAGACAATTTTCTAAGATCAACCATTCAAGAATCGGAAATCGAAAATGCTGCCAAACAAGTTGCTTCAGTTGTCACCGTTAAGAGTCTAGCCCATTTCGAGGATTGCACCGGCTTCTGGTTGATCTCTGAAAGAGTCCAGAAAATGCGAGGAGTTAGCGAGTTAATCTCCGCTAACGGACCGGACGAATTATTTTGTGGCTATGACAAATTCCGTAGAATCATAGATCTGGAAGGATATGAATCAGCTCAAAAAGAGATTAGAGCCGCCCTCAGAATTGCTGGGGATTTGGCGATACAGGTCAAGTCGGTAACGTCTCTTTTTGGATTGAGAATATGCGAGCCTTTCCTGTCAGAAAAGTTTCGAATGGCCGCTCTGGAGATTCCAATAGAGCTCAAAATTCTTCAGGGAAATGATTTTCTTAGAAAGAGGATCTGGAGATGTTTTGGAAGATTGATCGGCCTTCCAGAGGAAATCGTCCTAAGGCCAAAGAAGGCAATGCAATACGGGATGGGAGTGCATCAAATTGTGCGCAAAATGATGAAGCAGGGTACTCTAAAGTTAGAATTCAAAAGTGGGAAAGAGGAAACAGGTAATCGTCATCTAAAAAGAGAATCACGAAGTTGAAACAGTCGATGCAAAGTTAATGAAAGACGAAATCGCTTTCGAAGGCTTTCAGGAGTCGGATAGATGGGGAGCAGCGTCCATTCTTAAATTTCAGGCTGTAATGAAGGTGTACAACCAATGAAGATCGTTGAATGCGTTCCCAACTTTTCCGAGGGTCGAAGAATTGATGTAATCAATGAGATTACAAATGCCGCCCGATCCGTGGACAAAGTAACAATTCTTGACTGCGAAAACGACACGAACCACAACAGGATGGTTCTTACTTTTGTTGGTCCGCCAGAGGCCGTGAAAGTTGCGGCATTGAAAGCATGTGCTAGAGCAATAGATCTTATAGATCTTACAAAACACTCGGGCGAGCATCCCAGAATGGGTGCGGTTGACGTGGTTCCTTTCGTCCCCCTTAGAGAAGTAACTATGGACGATTGCGTAAAGCTAGCAAATGAATTTGGAAAGGAGTTTGCTGAAAAGTTTTCAGTTCCGGTGTTCTTGTACGAGAGTGCGGCGACCCGACCAGAACGAAAGAATCTAGATGACGTTAGGCAGGGTCAGTTCGAAGGACTGCGCGAGTTGATCGGTAAGAGCCCAGATCGAATGCCAGATTATGGCCCGAATAGAATTCATACGACCGCAGGTGCGACGGCAGTAGGAGCAAGGCCTATCTTGATAGCTTACAACGTGAATCTCGACACTCAGGATCTCACCATCGCGAAAAAGATAGCCAAGAGAGTAAGGGAAAGGGACGGCGGACTTCCGGCTGTAAAAGCTCTTGGATTTGAACTTAAAGACAGGAAGCTGGTTCAGGTTTCAATGAACCTCACGGATTACACAAGGAGCTCGATGCACACCGTCTTCGATGCGATTTTGATACTCACGAAAGAATACGGAGTCGAAGCGATCGAGAGTCAAATTGTGGGACTGGTGCCGCAGGATGCTATTGTGAAGGCCTCTAGGCACTATCTGCGCCTAAGTGATTTCAAGGATGATCAAATCATCGAGAACAGAATTTTCGTTTCCGAGTCAGAATCAGAGCAAGATTCAAGGTTAATTTCATTGTCGCTTCGAGATTTCGCCGACGAGGTTGCTTCCAAATTGCCTACGCCTGGTGGCGGAAGCGTAGCCGCTTACTCTGGAGTCCTCGCTGCTTCTCTGGTTGCAATGGTATGCGGAGTAACTGTAGACAAAAAAAAGTACGAGGCTGCATGGATAGAATCTCGCAAAATCTTGAATGAATCTCTTGAACTCAAGGCAAGACTTCAAGATCTAGTTGATGAAGATGCGTTTGCTTACGACCTTGTTTCTCTAGCTATGAAGCTTCCGAAGACGAGCGATGCTGAAAAATCGGCACAATCTCATAAACTCGCCGACGCTCTGAAATCGGCAGCAAAGGTTCCCAGCGAAACCGCAGAGCTGGCGTTCAAAGTGTTCAAGCTGGCAAACCGCATCCAGGAAATCGGAAACAAGAACGCGGCATCGGATGCTGAAACAGCAATTCAACTTTCTAAAACAGCAATAATCAGCGCCTTCAAGAACGTAAAGGCAAATCTTGACGGACTTTCTGATGAAGCAGAGTTCAAAAGAAATATCTACGAAAAACTTGAACCGATCATGTCGGAAGTTTCTGGATAGACCTATAACGACCCGGAAAAGACCCGATTCGTCGGGACAAGAATAGCGGTCATTCAGACATGGAAGGATCTTTAATAGGTGTGTTCGGTTCCAGTGCTGCCCTAAAAACTACATTTCTATCTTCTATTGGGAAGAAGAGTGAAACGAAAGGCATTGTAGTATACCAAAGAAACGAGGCAGGGAGGAAATATTCTCTGCTCGATGATCCATCATATCCAGAGAGAATTCAGGGCTACGCTCGAATAGCATCTATTTGCGATTACGCTCTGTACATGTATCCACAAGAGGGAAAACTTGCTCCGACGGATGGTGAGCTGGCGGTTCTATTAGACGCTCTTTCGGTGGATGGCAGAGTTGAGCTCATAGATAGTTCTCTGCCGGATCTTGCAACCATGATGAAGACCGCATTCAAGGGACTGAATGTTAGTTCATATCATATTGAGCAAAGAGACAGCAAATCTTCGGTCATCGACTTGTCCCAAGTTCGTTCGCAGAAAAATTATTCTGAAAATGCGACCCTGATTTACATTGACAGGGCATTTAGCGTCAAGGGCGTTGGTGTCGTTGTGCTC
>JABDCJ010000093.1 GCA_013288145.1 Nitrososphaerota archaeon
AATATCTGTTGAATGCCTACTCTAGTGGGTCGTCGCTCTCTGTCTTTGGTTTTATTGTCTCGGACTTTGATTGCTCAGATGTGTCCGGTGGTCCCTGGTCAGTGGGCCTTTCCTGAACGTTGCCGGGCCAATTCAGGTCCTTGTAGGTAATTCCTTCGACTGCCGCATCCTTTTTCTTATTTGCCGCGTTAGTATCTTCTTCTGACATTAGTTTCAATCGTGGGAGAGCTCTATAGTTGAATAAAACCGAATTGCCCAATAGGCAGATGAATTTTGATTAAAAATTGCTTTTACGAGCTCTCGAATGACCAGGAACTAGCGCGCGAATAAGCGTGCGCTGATTATTGCTAAATTCTTAGACCTTTGTCAATCTATCTGCCACAATCACTCGCACACCAAAATAGTGAATGTTCGTTAACTTGGAAGTTTCGAGAAAGTATGAATGTTAATATCGCTGTCTAAGTCTAGTTAATCGATTATGTCTAATATCCTTGAAGCATATCAATGTGAATGTGCCGGAACTCAGTTCATTCCGAGGAATTTCTCCGAAGACAAGGAAAATGGAATAGATGAACCATGCACCGAACTAGGATCGGTACATTTGAATATTGGAGCTAGATGCGTGAAATGCAACAAGATATACGATCCTGAATTTGTTCGGAACTCATACAATTCAGGTTTCGACTTTTTCATAAACCCAATCTAATTTTTATCGAATGTCTGAGCTTACCAACTCTTAATCTCTCAACGCAGAAAGTGGTTACGAAGTCTTTCTTGTAGTTTTTTCGCCTTATGGATGCCCAATTTCTTTCAACGATCAGTTGTTTACCTTTGAAAGAATCGTTGTTCTTCATGAACTCTTGATAAAGAGCTTTCTAATTTCGTAATTGTGGATCTGAATTTCGGACAGAATTACCGATGTGACTTTGCAGATCATTCCTGTCCAAAGTCTTTCGTTCAGTGAGCCACAGACCTCTTCTCGTCTGCAACCAACAACGTACATTACCCAAAAAATTGGTTTCCAGAGTTCAACTGGTAAGCGACCAATATTTCATGAGGTGTGATATTTTCCCTTCGGGTGTGAGTTCAAAACGAATGCGATCTGGATTTATCCCCTGCATTTGCGAAGTATTTTCCGCTGAGATAATTGTTTCATATGGATGAACTGCGTTCCAAACGTGTACCACGGCATATGGTTCAAGCGGTCGATATAGAAACAGATGTTTCACCTTGGTCTTTTGCGCAAGATGCTCGACTCTACCGAACGTCTTTTTCGCTTGCTCGTCATCATAGTATGGATCATGGAACTCCAACATGTTTGGTGTTGGCTTTGCAGGAGTCATGCCAAGATAAAGAAATACAACTGCATTGCCTCGGGCATTATTAATTGCTGAATGCATGACTGCAGCATTGACCTTACTGTCTGGCATCAGCACGGCCAGGGTAGAACCAGGTAAGTATTCTTCATTATGAGTGATTGCTACGGGTAAGTGTTCTTGACGTTTGTGTCGAGCATAGTTGAAGTAAGCTATGCTCATACCAATGATAGTTACTGTTCCTCCGAAGGCCGTTGCCAAGGGCTTTGCTACGAGATTCGTCGTCCACGCGGTGAAGACGAGTACCGTCGTCAGCAGTCCGATGTAGAATTTGAAAGTGTGCCAGAAGTTTAGCACCTTTCCTCCGTTGTAAAGATGATTCGAGTTCTCTTCATTCATTTTGTCTCTCATCATTGATGATTCCGTAGAAAGAGTGAGATCTTCCGCAAAACTCAGATTACTACCTACCTCCATTTCCCTAATCGAATGATCACCTCCATTTTCGAGCTGCTCATTTTCCGGCTCTCCGCGATCTCGCAAAACTTTCGCCGCTTTGCGTTCGCGATGGCGCACGATATCTAACCCGAGACAGGTCAGTGTAAAGGCCGCCAACAAACCGAACGCGTACATGTCACCTAGAAGGGTGATATTTCCTTCCACAAGCACCAATGGAATTATCGGAGCAATAGTTGCGAGAACAATTGCAAAGTGAGGGGTGCCACGACGACTATTCCTTTGCAAGAGAGCGCCTGGAAAGAACTGCATGCGCGACAGTGCCAGGAAAACGTAATAGGATCCGATAATGGCTGTATTGCTAGCAAATACAAGAAGTGCGCCAGCGCTTATCGCAACCTCCGTCTCCAAAGCAGTATTTCCCCATTGTCCGCCGAGGAGCGAGATTATCTGTGTAGAGAGGACCGGATCTTCAGCAACACTTTTCGGGAGCAAAAGTGTAGAGAACATTGTCAGAAGTGGGCTTGTCAGTCCAACTGTGAGCACCACTAGAGCGAGCGCAATTCCAATCGTATTCTTACGCGGAGTTTTCATTACGGGAGAAAGTTGCGAAATGCTCTCGAGCCCCGAAAATGCAAGGAAGGAACTTGAAAAGCCGACAAGGATGATGACGGGAGTTAGTTCATGTCCCACAAACATGCTAGGAAACAATGAAAGAAATTCATGAATGGAGATATGCGAAAAGACTGTAACGAGAAGAGCCACATCGCTGAGAAATGCGATTACTGCCCCTGCTAGGCTCACTTTTGCGCTAGCGCTAATGCCAACCAAATTGAGAATTCCTAGAAGGATAAGAGTTCCAATCGCAAGTATTAGGGCATATGGTCCCATCGCCGGAAAAACAACGCTGAGATACAATATTCCCGAAAGGCAACTGATAGCTGCGGTGAGAAAATAATCAACTAGGATAAACATTCCGCCTAGTGCACCAACCCAGTGATTAATAGCCTGGGCCGCGACGGTGATGACCCCTCCGCCTTGGGGATAGCGACGTGTCACCTCTGAATACTTTAGCGTGAGAAGAACGAAGACCGACATGGTCATGAAGACGAAAAAACCGGCCAGACTACCTACATTTCGATATAGAATGCCCGGGACGTAATACACAGAGGTCCCGATATCTGCGAAAACGACAGCCCAACAGAGAACGGGACCAAGTCGACTTGATCTTTCGCCAACTTCGCCGGCATAGTCAGGTTTTGAGGTTTCTTTCTTCAATGAGATACTTTTCCAATATAGCAAATTTAGCAAGCTGCTTTCGATGCCATTATCCAACTTCAGCCTTCTGACCAGCCGCAATTGTACCGGTCATCTTCGATTGAAACTTGATGATTATGCGCAAATTTGAGTCAATAATTGAATAGCTCACATACATAGTAGCTAATACCTTCCCTCACCAGTGTTTATTATGGGAACTAAGATGTCAACACTCGACGCGAGAGATGTGCTGCCTGTTGAGACTATCCTCAATTGTACTACGTGTCTCAAATACGACTTACAAATTGGTCATCCTGAATATTACAGCGGAAAGACCTACGAACAACTTGAAACAGAGCTCGCAAAGCACCAATACGAATACCATTACCTGAACCCACACTTGCAAATGAGTGGGAACTATATCTTGGGTGAAACATAAATGTCTCAAACTATCCAATCATTAATTTCAACTGCACTCCAATACCGTCCTTGCTTCGAGTGCCAAAGACATCGTAATTATCCTGATGTGCCTCCCATGACTTTGCACCGAGGCGAGGCGTGCCTGATCTGTGAGGGAAGGGTATCATCTTGAGCTTCGTCATCCCCGGCACCATAGCTGGAATCATCGGAATAGTACTTCTGCTTGCAGACGGATTCGTGTTTGGAATTGCCGGGAAGAAAGCTGCAACTTCGATTCTCCTAGTGATTGTCGGATTGGTTTTAGCTAGTTTCATCGGACTAGTAATTCCTTTCCTAACTGTGAGCGACGTTTGGACGAGAATTGTGGATGTCATAAGTTCGCAGGCGTCTCGGATTGGGCCTCTTGTTTATTCATTTCCGGTCTTCTGGATCATCGGCTTTGCTCTGGGACTCTGGCAAGGTTAGTTTCTTTCAGAGCTAATCCATGAACACATGCGACCCTTTCATCATTCTCGCTTTTTGTCTAGTTGCGTAATTGCAGACATTCAGCGAGCTGTTTGATAGAAAAGGGCTTCAGAAGCAAGGGTAACCCCAATTTCTTCGCTTCGTGTTCGATGGAGTGCAAGGCTGTCGCAAGAATTATCTTTGTATCTTTTCTATACTTCTGAATGATTTTGGCGGCTTCAATTCCGTTCATTTCAGGCATTTGGTAATCCATAATGACAATGTCAAAGGACTGTCGATCTTTTGTCAAGGCGTTGACTATCGATGTTCCAGTATTGAAAATAGAAGGAGAAGGATACCCTAATTTCTCAATTACCTGCGAACATACAATCGACAATTCCTTTTTGTCATCCACGATTGCAATTTTCAAATTTTGATTTGCTTCCGCAAGCATGTATTTTTGGCGGCGTCAGGATATATGAATACGAATCGTTCAACTAATCCTTCGTAGTTGAAGAAAAAATTCTCTTTATCGGAAAAAAGTGACTTTTTTTGCTAATATTGTAGACAAGACGAATAACCTTAGGCTACAATATGATTCAGGGACTTCTTCCTTCCTATAGCCTCTACTACTTCAGTCCAGACTACGTCTCTCACGCCTTTCATAGTTTTTATCTCTTCAATGAGGTCGAGTAATTTGCGATTATCTCTGACAAACACTTCGACGCGTAGGTCGATCGTGTGTTCTCCCACCATTCTGGTAACAGACGTAACTCCTTTGAGTTTCAGCAGTGCCTTACCAGCGATCATCGTCTCCCTA
>JABDCJ010000094.1 GCA_013288145.1 Nitrososphaerota archaeon
TTCTCCTTTCACCATAGTAACGGGGACGAGCATGCAGCCAACGATACTTCCGGGATCGATTGCGCTCATTGCAAAGGTACCTTTCAGCCAGCTGCAAATTGGCGACGTGATTGTCCACACGACACAGGACTCGCTTTTAGAACCGTGCGACAGCTCTCCCGCTAACACTCTTACCGGGGAGGTTTCGAACCCGTGCTTTGTTATCCACAGAATTGTACAGATTCAGACCGGTGCTTCTGGAAATAGAATCATAACGACCAAGGGGGACGACAATTCAATCACGATCAATGGAATCGATACCGGAATCAACCAGTCGATGTACCTCGGCAAGGTAATAGTCCAGTTCCCGCTTCTCGGGTACCTCACGGAGCAGCCCTACAACGAGATAATCGCGTTATTCATCTTCATTGCACTGATAGCGGAACTTTTGTTTGAACGAAGGGTTAGCTCAAAGACGACTAGTCCGCCTTAGCGTCGTCTAATTCTCAATACTAGAACTGCTGAAAAGATCAACGCTACTATTGCGATGACCGCGGAGATCCCGACGAGGGTCAGAGAAGATGCTGATGAATTGTTGTTACTCGTGCTGCTATTACTCGAAGTTATTTGAAGAGATGTTGAGGATTGTATTGTCGATGAGGCAGTAAAGGAAAGCGATCCAGTACCAGCTGAAGAAAGTAGAATTGAGGAAGAGCCAGATCTATCATATGGCAGGCTGCTTAGGGGAATTTGAAGGGGCAATGGAAAGCTCGCGTTTGAGGGAACCACGACCGGCGATCTGGTCAAAGATCCATCTGAGTAACTCTGGTTGAAATTGAAAACGTCCAGGGGAATGTTTGAACTAGCCGCAAATCCGTTTAGAGCAGGAAGACCCCAGTTGTACTCGATGAACGACAGGATCGATCCGTGATTGAGTACTGTTGAAGAAACGTAGTTTTCCTTGGCGTAAGGCGAAATTGCAATGAACGGGACGCGGAAGCCGAGCTGAGTTCCATCAACTACAAGCGGAGGAACCTGATCATAGTAGCCACCTCCTTCGTCATATGTTATGAATATCGCGCTGCTATTCCAGTAAGGGCTCTGCATTACTGAATTGACCACGTTTGCAAGCCATAGTTCTCCCTCGGTGACGTTCTCCGATGGATGCTGGCTCACGGGGCCCGCGTCTCCTCCGACAGGCATTACCCATGAAACTGATGGAAGGGTACCGTTTTGCAGGCTGGAGAAAAAGCTGGACCAGCTCTGGATGTTCTGCGAGTACTGGTTGATTCCGGTGAAATAATTCAGCGGGTATTGATCTGCACTTGGATCGTTGATATAATACCCCCATCTTATTCCACTTGTTGAAAGCTGGTACATGATTGATTGGTTTAATGGAAGGTATGGTGGCGGACCGGTATCGCTGTTGACCGGGGATGTGCCTGCAAGTGACATCAGTCGATTGGGATTCGTGTCTGTCAGAGCGCCTGAGAAGTACATGTCCCCAATGGAATACTCTTCAGCCCAGTCCCACTCGATCGGTATTTGCGATGAAGTGAAATAGGTCATGGATTGAGTGCCTGAATACTTTGCAAATCCGTCCATTGCCCCGTTGTCCCAGTCTCTGTGGTAGGTGGAATAGCCTTCGTTTGGATTATCGGTGGAATAGTTTCCGAATGGAACTTGGGTTAGAGCAGGAGCATTCTGAAGGTTGAGTAAGTTTACGGGCACTTGCAAGGCGAGATTGTTTGTTCCATTCGCAGTCCCAGGATACGTGCCGAAGAAATTGTCGAAGCTGTGATTTTCCATCATAACAAAGATAACGTGAGAAATCGGCGTACGAGTTGAAGTTTCATTGATTCCTCTCGCGGCTGGAAGAAAGCTCGACGAGAGAAGCAATAAGATTAGGAAAGAGATGGATGCGATTCTAAGGTTCATTGTTTGAAACTTAAGTTCACACAGATGTCTTTCCTAGAATTTCTGAAAGTAATACCGGGTTTGTGTTCGCCCCGCTAATGACCGAGACCACCTTTCCACCATTGAATTGATACTTCGAATTGAGTACGGCTGCGATCGGAGCTGCGCCAGCCGGTTCAACCATGATATGGAGATCGTTTATGACAAACTTCATCGCCTGTTTGATTTCTTCGTCATTGACGAGAACCATATCCTCCACAAGGTCGAGCATCAGCTTCAAGTTCAATGGTTCGGTTGTAGACGCTCCCATGCCATCCGAGATCGTATTTGGCGTCTGCGAGACGATTCTTTTTTCTTTGTACGATTTGTACGCAGCCGGAGCTCCTTCTGCGCAGATGCCGATGACTTTGGCGCGAGATTTCATTGCCTTCAGACCCGCCGCAATCCCGCTGATCAAGCCTCCGCCACCAACTGGCACGAGCACGAAATCAGCATCCGGTAGATCTTCGTAAATTTCCAGTCCAATTGTCCCCTGCCCGGAGATCACTTCGGGATCGCCGAATGGATGGACGAGAACCGCTCCCTCTTTTTCTACGATTTCTCTCGCACGAGCTGATAGTTCATGCACGGTTCTTCCGTGTTTGATTATCTTTACATTTGGGTACTCGCCGATGGCTCTTACTTTAGCCTCGTTTGCAGTCTCGGGCACTAGAATCGTCGCATCAAAACCGACCATGTATGAAACATACGCGACAGCAAGTCCGTGGTTTCCCGCAGAGAATGTCACGATCGGTTTTTTGTTACCGGATTCCTTCAATTGTAGGATCTTGTTTAGAGCACCGCGGATCTTAAAGGCTCTGACTGGCTGGTAGGACTCGAGCTTCAGATAGGCATCGACTGAAGACCGTAGAGATAGAGTTCTCGAGTTGTAAAGCGGAGTCCTGTAGTAGTATTTCGATGCTTTGCGTCTTGCGTCCTCGATCGACTGAAGGTTTACTCTTTTGAGATCTTCGTTCTGCTCTGGAGTTAATTGAAAATCTTGTTGAGACATTTTACTCTCTCCTCTCTGCGACAAAATCAACCCACGTGCCGGCTTTCTGCGATAATGCCTTTCGGTAAATATGCTGTGCAGCCGCGAGGTCTTCAATGGCAAGACCTAGGGACTTGAATAGCGTAATCTCGTCGTTGCCCGTCCTGCCTTTCACGGTGCCAATTAGAATTTCGCCGATTTCTCCTTTGATATGTTCATCGCCAAACCTTCCTTCGTTCTTTGGTATCCTGAAATCGTCTGACTCTTCAATAGTTGACTGTCGCCGGTCGACGAATAGTGAACTCTTTGCAACGGCATCTGAATCGAGTTCTCGAAATGGAGGAACTGACGCGCCAATGGCGTTGATGTGCGTGCCATTCGAGATCCACTCGCCCTCTAAAATAGGGGCAGTAGCTGCGGTTGTGGTGCAGATAATGTCGGAACCTCTTGCGGCATCCTCCGCACTTTCAACTGCCTCGATTTCTAACTTGCCATAATTCTTTGCAAGGTCTTTCGCATGATCATGATTTCGCGACCAGATCTTTACTCTGTGGATGGACCGCACAACTGGGATTGCCTCAAGGTGCATTCTTGCCTGCGTACCGGAGCCGAATATTGAGAGAGTCTCCGAGTCGCTTCTTGCGAGGAGATCGGTTGCAAGCGCGCTGACGGCCGCGGTTCGTATGGCAGTAACTGACCCGGCGTCTATAATGGCAAGCAGCCTGCCGTTTTGAGTCTCGAATAGCTGTATTGCGCCCTGGTGAGAATCGAACTTTGTGCCGTGATTTCCCGGAAAGACAGTGACGACCTTTATGCCGAGAATTGGTGAACTTCCGCCGAGGAAAGCGGGCATCAAGCCGAGCATTCCTTTCTTGTCGGGCAGCCTCAGCGCCTGCCTCAGAGGCAAGACTACTTCGCCCCTTGCAAGCCCGGTCATTGCATCCTTCATTGCGGCGATGCACTCCTCCATGGGCAGGAGTTTTCTAACTTCGTCCGCGCCGACGATCAGAGTATCCAAATTACTTCTAGATCTTAGCGCAATTTAATCTTCAATATGAAATTCTTTCGTTCCGGTTTGGCAATTCAGTTATATGACGAGTAATTTTTTCGAGGGAAAGAGATGTCATTAGATCTTTCGCCGGATGAAGTACTTACTACCACGAGGGCGGTCAGGAAACGACTGGATCTTTCGAGACCGGTTGAGCGCGAAGTGATTGAAGAGTGCGTAAAAGTCGCACTGCAGGCACCGACCGCATCCAACATGCAGAGGTATCATTTTGTAATCGTGACTGACCCGAAGATCCGGGCGGAGATTGGGAAACTATACAGGAAAGGGGCTGAAGATTATTTTTCAAGAGGACCCATTCAGAACCCAAAGTCGCAGGTGTCGCGCATGAGGGCTTCTGCGCTTTACCTCGTCGAGAATATTGACAGGGTACCGGTTCACGTGATTCCGTGCTACAAGGGACGACCCGATGGGCTGTCTTCTGCTTCGCAATCGAGCATCTGGCTCTCGATAGCTCCGGCAACGTGGAGTTTTGCGCTCGCGGCGAGAGCGAGAGGACTGGGTACTGCGATAACGAGTTTTC
>JABDCJ010000095.1 GCA_013288145.1 Nitrososphaerota archaeon
GTACCGCTCGTTGATCTGAGAGTCGTTGATAGTTCGATGAATGACGTGCCAAGAGACGGAAAGACAATTGGCGAGATCGTGGTCAGGTCGCCCTGGACTACGAAGGAATACTACAAGGATCCGTCGATGACCGAGGAACTCTGGATCGGAGGCTGGCTTCATACGAAGGACCTCGCAACAATTGATGAAGTCGGGCACGTGAAGATCGCCGATCGGACGAAAGATGCTGTAAAAAGCGGAGGCGAGTGGATCTCAACGATTGATCTCGAAGACATTCTGATGCATCATCCCTCGGTACTGGAAGCCGCGGTGATCGGCACGCCCGACGAAAACTGGGGCGAGAGACCGGTTGCTATAGTATCTCTGAAATCCGGTTCAAAGGCTGATGAAGCCGCTCTAAAGAATCACTTTGCCGAGTACGTCGACAGCGGCCACATCGCAAAGTTCTGGGTCCCCGATAGATACTATATCATCGAGGAACCCCTACCCAAAACAAGTACCGGGAAGATTGACAAAAAGCCCCTCCGCGGAAAATACGCCTCAGGAGAAGTCAAAAATTAGAACTTCGTCACTGCGTACTATTTCCTTCGCAGCCATGACTCTTCAATGGTTCGACAAAATCAGTAACGCCTTAAGACAATAATCATGATAAACAGAGCTCGTTTCAAGCTCTGCTGTACCAAAAATGGCACCCCTGCGCGATCGCGCCGAAAATGGAATAATAAAGCAAACGCAGAAAATATGTACAATACAAGCTAGCTAGTATAATACAAATATTTCAATTGACGGCTCTCTATGAATCCATCAAATTACGATTTCACGCACGCGCGTGGGGTTGCGCTAGGGGGGTCGGTTTTAAGGCAACTATAAAACCATAATGATATACTCGAATTGCATCCAATACAAAATGGATTCACACCATTCCGGCGGGACGAATTAATAGCGTTCTAATGGATCGATCAAAGTACTGTTGCGTAATCGCGAAAGGCGGCCGATTGCCAGAGTCTTACTTTTCAAATACTAGGTGGCTAGGCAACGGGTCTGTAAGTTAAGGACCAGAATTTGCCCAGATAACGGAAAAGCTCGTCCCATCGGCGGAAAGGCTGGACGGCAGGGCCATTGTGGTACTCGCGCCGGGATAGGTTACCATTGTAAGCGAGTCGACCATTGATCCGAATTTTGAAATTGACTTTGTCGAGCCGGAAATCGTCGCGCTATTCGTGCCCAAAACGGATGTAGTGTCCTTTCCGAATGAGATCGTTCCAAAGTTTGACATGGCATACAAACATGTGACCGAGCCGCAGGATGATGGGGTCTCTTCGATCCATTCTGCGGAACTCCTCGCAGCTCCTGGAACTGCCAGGGATTTCGTGAAGGATTTGCTCGTTGAAACGTCTCTAATCTTCACCGTGAACTGGCCTGTCGTGATCGAATACTTTACCGAGGCGGAGATAACGTTGCCTGGCTGAATTTTCAAGGTCGAAATAGTAAGTGATGGTGACGGGAATAATTCGTACCATGCAAAATATGATGCAATGCCGTTCTGGCACTGTGCCATTGTACCCGTTTGCTCGACTGTCGAACTAGTTAATCCATCGATGCCAACCCAGAAAGCGGCAATTTGAGTTCCAGTGCTAGGACACATGACAGATGGTTGCACCCACGAACCTTTGACCTGAGTTACCGATCCCGCGCTCGAATTAATTGCAAATCCTGCCCAGTTGTAAGATCCTAAGCTGCTGACTGTATTAGCTCCAGTGAGTCTTGCAGGAGTTGAGAAATAAGATGAAGCTGGCGCGGAGCTGAAAAATGGAACACCCAACAGCAAGAATAGAATTGCCGACAAAATAATGAAAGAATAAGCCCTGTACGAATCCATAAAGCCGGGCTATTTAGTTTTGAAATTAATGAGTTTGAATAGTTTCTGATCTTTGTAATCTCACTGTAGCGGACACCGATACAAGATCCCACACTGGCTTTCTAACAGCCGAGTCTTGAATAAAATACGCAGTAACTGAGGATCGCTCAGTAAACTAGCACTATTTTACCCTAAGAGTTTTCTTTGGAGCTGCGCGATTTCTAGAAGCTGTCGAGGCGGGCTTTTCGCTTTTTGCCGGCTTCATTGCGCTTTCAATAGCGGCAACAAGGGTCTCGAATTCATAATCGTCGTTGTGGCGCAGTTCGTTTATGAAAAAGGTAGGCGTTCCATTCACGCCGCTCCGAACCCCGGTTGAGAAATCCTCCCGGATTCTCGGAAGGTGGGCATGGCTTGCTATTTCCTGGCGCATTCGATTTGCGTCGAGACCAAGACGTTTGTCTGCGTAATCAACGAAGAAATCAGACTTCATGAGATTTTGCTGATGTTCATAGATATAATCGTGCATCTCCCAGAATTTTCCCTGAGCCGCTGCTGATTCTGCGATCTCCGCGCCGACCTCGGCATATGGGTGAACCTCGGTGAGAGGGAAATTCCGGAAAACAAAGCGAAGATCACCGCCGAATTTTTCCTGCACTTTTTTCACGATACCATAAGCCTCGCCGCAATAAGGGCACTGGTAATCTCCATATTCAAGGAGGGTTACCTTTGCGACAGAGGGACCCTGGATGTGATCTCTTTCACTGACCGGCGCCCGAAGTCTTGGCGTGTGTTCGCTCATGCGGACGAGGCCACCTGCATTTTGGCACCTTTCTTTTCAGGATAGATTTGTTCCAGCGCATCCAGTAATCCGTCCGCACCAGGATTTACACCGTCCGGCGAGAGATAGCTCAATCTGATCTTTCCGTTGTGATCGATTACAAATAGCGCTCTCTCAGCCTCCCCGGTTTGTCGGGAGAAAGCTCCATACATTGAGGCAACCTTGCCCTTTGGTTCAAAATCCGAAAGAAGCGAGAATTTGAGATTCCGATCTTTGGAGAAGGCAACATGACTCCAAGACCCGTCGACTGAAATCCCGAAGATCTCAGCGTTAAACCGCTGAAACTCGGGGAGGATTTGATTGTACAGAGAGAGCTCATCGGTGCAGACCGGACTCCAGTCAGCCGGGTAAAAAGCGAGTATGACCGGGCGGCCGCGAAACTCGCTCAAACTGACCGATTGATCAGGGGTGCTGTGGAGAGAAAAATTGGGTGCTTTTGTCCCCGGCGGTAAGATCCCGGATCTCCTCGTTGGCGAACTTTTCTTACTTACTTTCACTTTCTTTTTTGCAGACATATTGTATCAAATATCCTATGCGAAAATGCAGTATTACTTTGAACTCTTGAAAACGATCGACCGCCTAAAATGAATATGGGTTAGTCGAGCACTGAAACGCAGATGATACGAAGGTTACTTGATCTTTATATGATTCGTCCTGTTTTTGCCTGATGCAAGGGTTTTCGAATATGATGGCTCAACAGACAAGTAAGAAGGAGGTAAAGTCGTCTTTTCCTGCACCAGCTGATCTCGCGACTACAACTGACCTGACTCAGGCACAGGTAAAAGCAATTACCGAAGCTGTCAATCCGCTTATTGCAGACGCGTTTGCTCTCTATGTAAAAACCAAGAATTTCCACTGGCACCTCTACGGCTCGCACTTTCGGGATTTTCATTTGCTCTTTGACGACAACGCTGATCAAATCTTTGATTCGATCGATGTGATGGCTGAAAGAGTTCGCAGGGTTGGCGGGACGACGATTAGGAGCATCGGTCACATCGGGCAGCTACAGACAATTGAGGACGACAATGATGATCTGGTTCCGGCAGGCGAGATGATCAGGCGTCTTATGGAAGACGAAGCTCACATTGCAAAGATGATCCGCCAGGCAATAGATGTCTGCGACCAGAACCACGACTCGGCGACGAGTAATCAGCTTCAGGACATTCTAGACAAGACCGAACGCCGCAAGTGGTTCCTCTTCGAAATTTCAAGAGGCATTCGAAATACCGAATAGACCTACGGTTACGACAACTCTTTTCTGAAATACAACTTTAGCGCATCGCGCGTTTGTTCATGAATACTGGGAGGTACTTTTCTGCAAGTAGCGCGAGCAATTCACCTGTGTGATCTCTCACTACGTGGTTTAGGAACTGGACGGCGATCTCGGCGCGGAAGCTTGGGTCAGAGTCGAATGCCTTGTCAGCAAGTTCGAGGCATCTTTCGCACTCACTTATCGGATCAATCTTTGAGAGTTTTTTCAATGCCTTGAGCTGTTTATCAAAGAGCTTCGTTACCTTGGCGAGTCTTTCTTCCTGGTCTAGAGTCTTTAACAGTTCGACTTTTTCTGCGTGAGAAAATTCAGGCGAGTTTGCGCACAAATCTGCAAGCTCACCCGGAGTGTTCGTGTGCTTCAATAGCGTGACTATTTCCTTTGGTA
>JABDCJ010000096.1 GCA_013288145.1 Nitrososphaerota archaeon
GTGGTAACACTGGTTACTGGAGTAGAACTCGTAGATGAAGTCGATGAACTCGATGGAGTGCTGCTGTGCTGTTGCGTAGCATAAATTCCTGCACCTAGGACGATGATGACAATCACGACAACAACCACAATAATGGCGGTTCGACCGATGCCTTGCTTTTTCCCAAAATATTCCGTTTTCAAACTAGGCGTTCATTTCTCCGCACTCCTACTACGTTTACTTATGAAACATTGAACACGCCGAGAGAACTTGATCCACAGGTATCATACGGGGAATATGACTACAACATTCTTCAGAACGTCTACGAGACTCTGCTATGGTACAATGGGGCAAATGGGAGTCAGACAATTCCTTGGCTAGCGGCAAACTATACACTTTCCCCGGACGGGAAGACCGCCAACTTTACACTCCGCGGCGGAATCAAGTTCGCAGATGGCGAGGTTCTGAATTCTACTGCAGTCTACTTTTCACTGAACAAGCTTTTGATCGAGGATAACGCAGCTCCGCAAAGTTTCGGAACTCAAGGCTCCTGGATCTTGCAACAGCTGCTGAACACGAGTCTCTCGTACGATTACAATCCAACCCATGGGTTCACGCAATCCTGGGCAAGCGCAGTTCTTGCGCAAAATTTCGTAACAATTACTGGTCCTCTAACATTCACTCTCAATATGTTCACCGCAAATGCCGCGTTCCCGTTTCTCTTTGCAAATCAGTGGTCTGCAATTGTGGCGCCAGACTATGTGATGCAACACGACCTTGCTATCTGGAACCAATCAAGTAACGGCTACAGTTTGCCATATCCGTCGATCAGCGGGAACGCAACAACTTTGATCAGCGAGTATCTCCACGATGAAGCTGCTACTTGTGGAACCGGAGCCACAATGAGCGGTTGCGGAAACACTTACCTTGATGGTTCGTATCAGGGCTCGCTTGCCGGAAGCGGTCCATACATAATTCAAAGCGTCGGTCAGGCGACAAACGACATCGTCTTGCAGGCAAATCCGAACTATTGGGGCGGTCCTTACCAGTTCTTGGCGGGAGGTGCTAAAATCTCTCCGACATTCAAGATGGTGAATGTTAACTACGTTTCCTCGCTTCAAACGAGAGAGTTTGATCTGCAGACGGCGGCTAAAGGCGGACAGGCGTTTAGCGCGGATGTTCCGGACGATCATCTCTACGACGTTGCAAACAGAACAGCTTGGCTGGGTACTCAAACACTATCTTCCGTCGTTCCAGGTGTTACGCTGTACGGCCCGTACACTGGGTATCATACTGACATGGATCTATTTGCGACAAACGTCACGAACCCAAGCTCAAAATTGTATTATCAATTCCAGCCGTTTGCGGATATCAGGTTCAGACTTGCTTTTGCGGATGCTGTCAATATGACTCAGATCAACCAGGATGTCCTGAATAATCTCGGTCGCGTCGCAATCAATGGCATGCCTCCGGGCTTTCCGCCCCCCGGGACTTTCAATTCGTCAACAGTTCCGGTGTACAGTTTCAACCCGGATAAAGCTGCGCAGCTGCTAGTGCAGGCGATGGAACAACCGATATCGCACTTTAACTTCGAAAACGGAAGTGCAGCGCCCGCCGGAGTCTTCAACAACACTTTCGGTTGTTCGTCACTTTCATCTTCAACAGCTCACTGTTCTTCTGCCGTTCAACAGACTATCGCTCTCAACTATCCGAGTGGAGATACAGTGAATGAAGAGATTGATAATCAAATCGCGTCCGCCATAAACAACATCAGCTCGACCTACAACATGGGACTTACCGTTGTGGTATCGCCAATACCCCAAGGACTCGAAGTAGTGGATGGTTTCTCGGGTTATCTTTACTTCTGGTCGTCCAGCGCTGATGCAGATTATCCCTGGTCGGTAGATTTCACGGGACCTCTCTACGCAGAGTACAATCTGTTTACCGGCCCCTCCGGGTGGGATCTCGCGATTCTTGGAAACCTCTACAATCAAGCATTCAACGACACCGCGTCTAACAACATCACGGGTCTCGTCAGGGTAACGAACATGATGAATGAGATATCGAATCAGGAAGTACAGTATCTGTGGACAGTATACCCGGCGTTCTACCAGGCGATAACATCCAACGTGAAGGGCTTTTACTACAATCCGTCAATATACGGGAGTATAGAGTACTTTGCAGCTTTGAGCTAGACTGCTATTGTCTCGGAAAATCCGGGCATATCGCGGCACGCAATGTCCAGGGCGTCATTTAAACTGTAATAGCTACTGGGGTTTTCGAGATCGAAGACCTTCTTGATTTCTTTTACAATCGCTTTTTCTACAATCTTGGACCCCTCTTCGCCGAAGATGTCTGCAAGAATCCTGGAAAGAGCTTCAGGATTAGAGACTATCCGGTCTGATGATATGCCTTCCTTCGTCATGAGCGTCCAGTAGGTAGCCTGCTTTGTATTCGAGCCGAATTTGTCGAGTGCGCGATCAACGCACTGCAGAAGGTCATACATCTCCAATTGACTTACACGCAAGGCTTACAGTGGAGTATTTTCTGATTTATCCAAAAGGGTGCATTTTCAATGCTGTGTTTTGTCACAAGTCTTTGAAAACGGCAAAGATTTTCTCCGCTTGGAGATGATCATTGAAGGAATTGCGACAGACTTTTCCATATCGGGATCAGTAATGATGTCCCTAACGAACATTCTAGAACAGTTGTTGATGTTGATTTCGAGTTACTTGGTAGGTCACGCCAGCTGATCTATCGCGTTTTCGCGGAGGTAGTCGACCGGTACAGATTGGTAAACCGGTGGATTACCAATCTAGTGATTCTTAGTCTAGGATCCGCACCGGGGAATCCAAATAACTTATCAGTATGTTTCAAACGTAGTGGTTTCCCAAGGGCTTACTCAACATGTCAGAAGAAGATGGAGAACTGGAAGATGAAAATGATTTTGATGACGACGATGATGATTTCGAGTCTTCAGACGACGATGACGAAGGATAGATAGAAAGCATCAACTGGCTTGCAAGAGAGCCGGGCTTTCGGGCATTTGCAAGTCTATTCTATTCTGGGAATTTTCTGCCTCACGGTTTCCCAACCTATTAGCGGAAAATTTCTACTGTGGGAGGGAATTTTAACAGAAGGGCTTAGTGCTATGCGATTTCAAGTATCGCACTGTTCATTCCTGTAACTATTGCAACAGTTCCTTCCATAACCGGGTTCTGCGAGAGCTCTGTTGACCAAAGCTCTTGATCGAGTTTTCCCTTTGAATCGATCAGCTTCACAATCCCTCTTCTTTCCGTTGAGGCACTTCGGATCACAAGGCACCTTGTCCCTATGATCTGTTTGTATTCTGCGCAGGACAGGCTGATGGTCTCCACCGACTCGACGAAAAATAACACCATTAGTGTAAGGAAAACTGGAATGGAAAGGTAAGGTAAGCCCGCATAGTATAGTGCGCCGGTCATAGCTGAAAGTACAGCGAAAACAAAAATTGTATCAGGGCCAAACCTCGCGATTGTGAAGAAATTTGAAAGTGAACGCCGGCTTAATGTGGCGCGGAGTCCATCGGAGCGAGGAATCATTTTTTTCTTCATCATAGTAACGATTCATTCTCGGATAAATCTTTGCCGAAAAAAGTTGCAATTGAATTAGCATGATAAACCGTTTAGACCCAGTTGAAAGCGCGTCCAATCGAGTCGGTTCAGTCCTGAGTTGGCCTCGTTGAGCCCCACCTTACACTGGATCAGAATAGATCTTTTGAGGGCCTAAGGCTATTCGCATATCTCTAAATTCTAATAGAATTCAAATCCGGAGCTTAATCGAGTCATTTATTCTCTGTTAGAAAGATATAGATGACAAAATGATCCTTTCAGGAGGAGAAAATGTCTATTCATGGCGGAACAGAGGTTTCAGCCCTATTACTTTACCAGTTATGACCGAGTGGTGAGCACCGCGCGGGATGTCAGAGACCTGGACATCGAAATAAAAAAGCTCTCCAGAGCTGATCGTGCCTGCCTAGAATATCATCTTTCATCGGGCAACATAGTTCACTGGTTGGAGTACGCTAACGATTTTGAGCTAGCGAAATCGCTGAAAGGAATTGCTGATGCTGACGATGCAATTCGCATAGTTGAAAGATGTATGGCAAGGTCAGTCATGTTCCACAGAATGAGACGGGGCCGCATGCGTTAATTGTTTTCGTAACAGGCTAGTTTCAATTCTCGTCCTTATTGAAAGAATAGGTTTTGAGGGTTTCAAGATTTGGAAAGGCGTTAGCTTCTTCTT
>JABDCJ010000097.1 GCA_013288145.1 Nitrososphaerota archaeon
CCATTTTCAATAGAAGATATCGAGGAGCAGATGCCCGATCTTTATGATCAACTGGGTAGAATCGCAGGTCTTTTGGAGAAACACTACCGCGATATGCAGGATTTTGAATTCACGGTTGAGAATGGAAAACTGTGGATGCTTCAGACCAGGATGGGCAAAAGGACGGCTCAGGCAGCAGTCAAGATTGTGCTTGATTTCGTGAACGATCTGACGATAAGTGATGAAGAGGCAGTCATGCGTGTCGACCCCGCTCAGCTTGATCAGCTCCTTCACAAACACATTGATCCCGAAGCGCATGTGGACGTTCTCGTGAGAGGAATCGCAGCGAGTCCCGGAGCTGCTGTCGGCAAGGCGATCTTTGATACAAACAAGGCAGCTGAACTTGGGAAGCTCGGAGAAAGCGTGATCCTGGTTCGTAGGGAAACTGCTCCCGAGGATATTCACGGCATGATCGCCAGCCAGGGCGTGCTGACCCAGCGCGGCGGAAAAACCTGCCACGCGGCAGTTGTTGCACGAGGAATGGGTAAGCCGGCGGTTGTGGGAGCTGAAACACTCGTAATCTTGGACAATCACGCGCAGGCGGGAGACGTCGTCATCAATGAAGGGGACATTCTTACCATTGACGGCGGGACGGGCGATGTGATCCTCGGTTCGGCGCCGCTGGTTGATGCGGAAATTTCGGGCGATCTCGACCAATTCCTTACCCTTGCTGACAAGTTCCGAAAGACCGGGGTCTGGGCTAACGCGGACACGCCGCAGATGGTCGCGAAGGCGATCGAGTTCAAGGCAGAAGGCTTTGGACTGGTCCGCACCGAGCGCATGTTTAACGCCAAGATCCGCCTGCCATACGTGCAGAGAATGATCATCTCCTCGACAACCGAAGAGCGCAAGAAATGGCTTGAAAAATTGAAAGAGTTCCAGAAGAAGGATTTCTACGATATTTTTGTTGCTGCAAGGGGTCGGCCGGTAGTGATACGCTTGCTAGACCTTCCACAACATGAATTTTTACACGCGCCGGCCAGTCCTGAGCTCGGTGACCTGATTGCAAAGAAGCTGCCCAGCTTGAAGGAAGACAATCCGATGTTAGGGCACAGAGGTATCAGACTGGGGATGACTTACCCCGAGATATACGAGATGCAGGCGCAGGCAATTGCCGAGGCGAAGGTTTCGGTCGAGGCAAAAGGGATCAAAGTCCGGGCGGAGATCATGCTGCCCCTAACTTCGGAAGCAAAGGAGCTTTCTCGGCTTAGAGATCTAATCAAAAGAATCCTTCCGGACTCGCCGGTTGGGACGATGGTCGAGACTCCGAGAGCTGCGGTAACTGCGGGCGAGATTGCAAAGTACGCGGACTTTTTCTCGTTTGGGACAAACGACTTAACGCAGATGACTTTTGGAATGTCGCGGGATGACGCGGAGGGCAAATTTCTCGTGAAATATGTTGAAGAAAAGATCCTGCCGTACAATCCGTTTGAGGTCATCGACAAGAAGGGCGTCGGTCGGTTGATGAAGATCGCTACCGAGGATGGCAGATTGCAGAATCCAAATCTCGAGGTCGGGGTCTGCGGCGAGACCGGCGGAGATCCTGAGAGTATCGAGTTTTTCATAAACGAGGTCGGCGTGAACTATACATCGTGCTCTCCGTATCGGGTGCCAATTGCGAGGCTCGCCTCGGCCCAGGCGGCGATGAAGCGCAAGTCGGCAGACGCAGATGGCAAGAGAAAGTACACGACGGCTTGATCAGGTTCTCGCCTGACTCGAGTCACATTCTTTCGATTGCACCTTTGGGCGCCGGCCGTACCTTTAGAAAATTGAGACCAGTTACAACAGAGCTTGAAACGAGCTCTTCTGTACAGAAAAGTGTGTCCCCTTGCGATCGCGCCGAAAATGGAATAATAAATCAATGCAGAAAATATGTACAATACAAGCTAGATTGTATAATACAAATAGTTCAAGTGAGGCTCAATGGAACCCATCGAATTACATTTTCACGCACGCGCGTGGGGTTGTACTAGGGGGGTCGGTTTTAAGGCAACTATAAAACCATCATGATACTCAAATTGCATTACTAGTCGAATTCGCATAATTCCTATGGATCGCATTAACTGGGGTTCAAATTGATCCGCCAAATTACGATTGCATTTTTCGAATTCTTCCTGAGGAAAGTGATTTGACTTTCCTATTCGATTAACCGCTTGATCGAGATCGAAGCAAGCGAGGTAAACAAAACAAGTGAGACGAGCAATGCTGCAATATCCAGCAAGAGGTTTGTCTGGTAGCCCGGAAGAAGCAGAGCTCTCAGTGCATCTACAACATATGTCAGCGGATTTACTGCAGCAACTACGCGTAGCCAGGTCGGCATAAGAGACAGCGGGTAAATCGCGCTGCTCGCGAAAAATAGCGGGATTGTGATCGCCTGACCAATTCCCATCATCCTTTCTCGGGTCCTTAAGAGCGAAGCTATGAACATCGAAAGACACGAGAAGCACATGGCAAATAGTACTGCTACGGCGAAAACTCCCAAAATGTTCAAGGGCGAGAGGTTAACCGAGATTCCTAGAATTAGCGATAAAGCGAAGATCACAATCGCCTGAAAAATACCTCTAACTCCAGAGGCAAGAGACTTGCCCACGATTATTGATGTCCTGGATGAAGGAGTTGACATTAGCTTTGTCAGCAATCCGACATCTCTCTCCCAGACAACCGTTATTCCGTAGAAGATAGCGATGAATAGGATTGATTGCGCGAGAATCCCTGGAGCGATGTACTGCAGGTAGGTGAAACCGGCAGGTGCAAGTCCCGCTCTGATTCCGCTGAATACTTCGCCGAAGATCAATAGCCACAAAGCCGGCTGGATGGACCTGGCCCAGAGCTCGGTCGAGTCGTGCCGGATTTTTCTTGCTTCCATCTCGGCTATAGTTAGCGCACTTTCGACTTGCATTTGAAGCGAGGATACAATTGATGCCATTTCTCTTTCCTTACCGAGAATGTCGCTGGAAACTCCGGCGCGCTACTCTTGCTTCTTTGAAGAGTCCTGCGTCTTGACCTTCTTTCAGATTTGCTCTTGCGTATTTCGTAAAAACGTCCTCAAGATCTGGCTTGCTAACCGAAATCGATTCTATGATCGCGCCGCTTTTTGAAAAATACTCCATTACGCGTGGAAGAGCCATCTCGGCCGCTATGGGCGTCTGAATCTTTATTTCAGAATGATCCGAACTCACGATCGATCCGAGCTCCCTTGGCAGCAGGAAGTTGCTGGGTTGCGTCACGGTTTTTACAATGATCATGTCGCCGCCGATAGAACTCTTCAGCTCCTGCGGCGAACCTAAGATTGCAATCTCGCCACGATTCATTATCGCAATCCGGTCGCAGAGCTCATCTGCCTCCAGCATGTCGTGAGTAGTGATGAATATCGTTACGCCAAACTCCCGGTTCAAATTTTTCACGTACTTCCATCCTTGTCTCTTTGAGTTTGGATCCAGTCCGATGCTAGGTTCGTCCAGAAATAGAACCTTCGGGCGATTTACAAGAGACTGGGCGATTTCCAGCCGACGCATCATCCCACCGGAATAATGCTTGACAAGGTCGTTTGATCTATCGCTCAGATCCATGTATTCTAGAGCATCCATGATCCTCTTCTTCCGTAGGCTCCGCTCCACGTGGAACAGTTTGGAGTAAATCAGAAGATTTTCGTATGCGGTGAGATCACCATCCACGGAGACAGATTGCGGCACGTACCCGATCATTTGCCTGATCTGGCTCGGATGCCTTACGGCGTCGACACCTAGGACTGAGATCGAGCCTGAAGTTGGTCTGGTCAGCGTGATAATCATTCGGATAGTGGTGGTCTTGCCAGCACCATTAGGACCCAAGAAACCGAAAATCTCGCCTTCTTCAACGCTGAAGCTGATCCCTTTGACTGCAAGAAATCCCTTGCCAAATGACTTTGACAAGCTCTTTGCTTCAATAGCATGCATTCAATTCATTTCCTCTTTTTCAAAATTAGTCGTTGGACAGCGAAACTTTCTGCAGCAGGATTAGCAGAGCGGACTTTTCCTTCTGAGTAAGCGATTCAAACACGCCTGAAGTCGCCTCTCTTCGTCTTAGGCGCCACATCTCAAAACGCTCCTTGCCCTCTTGTGTAAGTTGGACCGTAAC
>JABDCJ010000098.1 GCA_013288145.1 Nitrososphaerota archaeon
CCGTTGTTGCTCAGTTTTCTTTCTTGCCATTAACTGACACTTGACTTTTTCAGATCTAAAGTGTTACTGAAACCTTCCAGCATCAGAGATTTGAAAGAATTTCCTCAGTATGTCCGTCAACCTTTACTCTCCTGAAAATCTTTTTGATTTTGCCGTCTTTGTCGATAATGAATGATGATCTCTCGATGCCCCAATAGTCCTTGCCATAATTGTTCTTGAGTTTGTACGCACCATAAGCGTCGGCAACCTTATGGTCAGGATCGGAAAGGAGCGGAAAATTCAGGTCGTACTTCTTTCTGAACTTGCCATGAGATTCCAGATCGTCTGTGCTGACGCCTAGCAGCTGAACACCATTCTTGGTAAAGTGCGGAAAATTATCCCTGAAAGAGCAGGCTTCTTTGGTGCATCCCGGGGTGTCGTCTTTCGGGTAGAAATACAGAACAATTTCTTTTTTCCCTTTGAATTGGGAAAGAGAATATTCCTTTCCATCGTCAGACATCAATCTAAAATCAGGTGCTGGCTGCCCTTCTGTTAACTCTGAGTTTTTGGTAGTCACGGGTAATACGAATTTGAGTTTCTCTTATTGAATTTGCCTTTCACGCAAGAAAGCTTAAGACACTGGAGGAAACCGCTCTTATTCCTAACGCGGGGGTCGCCCAGCCTGGTCAAAGGCGCAGGTGGTTTGCATCTTACGAGTTCGAAAAATGCTTACCTGCGACACTGAGGATATGTGCTGAATTCTCATAAGACGAGAGATTCCGGCTCTGGCAGAGCTCCTGTCCCTTAGGGGTTCGTGGGTTCAAATCCCACCTCCCGCACCACTTAACTCCAAAGCCATAGCTAATTCGAGTTGAAGGAATTCCGTGCAATTGCTATTGGGAAAACGAAGGGTCGCTGGCCTGAATTCAATTAAGAAGTAGATGACTACCGGAGATTACTTCTCCGTCTCGTTTCAACTATGGCATTGAGCACGGTGGAGTTACCTTTGAGCTCGGCAAATGGAAAATTCAACCATGAAATCGCAAACCTCGGGATTGTTAGGCGCCATTCGCCCCAATTTCACGGTTCGAGCGGACACAGTTAAATTCCGGAAGCTTCAGTGAAAAAACAAGATGCCTAAAGAGTGCCTGCATCCAATATTCAGTCTTATGAGGAGCGGGCCCGATGTTTCCGGTTATTGCTCCAAATGCTGGAAATTAATCTTCAAGTCCAAGGACGTGATGGTCTGGAAGTATGGACTGGAGTCGTACTTCAAGTCTGAACCTTCAGATTGCACCGGTAAACTGGTTAAACTCTACAGAACAGACAGGTTTGTGACCGCAAGATGCATGGCGTGCGATTTTCACGTAAGACAGAGCGAACTGAAGGTAGACCGGACTTCAATTGTGCAGCCCCGTATTGCCCCCGTAAAAGCTGTTTGGAAGATATCTTCTTCGGCCTGAATTCCAGCCTTATCTGAGATTATTGCAATTGCGTGGAAATCTCTTAGCTTCTCAGTCCGATTCTTAACTCAGTTCCGGCCTGTTTCGCTCCATGTTAGTCGATGCTCACGCGCACCTCGATGAGGTTTCGATGGCGAATTTCGTAAAGACCCTTTCTGAAAATGAACCCGATTTTGTCGTGATAACAAATTCAGTAGATGCCGAGTCGTCCTTTCGTAATCTTGAATTGGCTGAAAAATCAGCCAGAATAATCCCATTTGTTGGAATCCACCCCGAATCCTTCTTGAAAATAAGGAATGAAGGTTCAATTGGTGATCGGATGGAGACTTCACTCGAAAAGGTCAGTAAAGTTTCACTACGAAGCGCTGGAATCGGAGAAATCGGCATTGATCCGAAATACGGATCAGAAAAGGATCAAGAGAGTCTCTTTCGATCTCTACTTTCATCGTGCGAGAAAACCGGACTGCCTGTATCGATTCATAGTAGAAATTCTGTTTCAAAAATAATACAGATTCTGTCAACATTCAATCTACGGGGCTCTATACTATTTCACTGGTTTGCCGGTTCGGAGCAGGAATTGGATAAACTGGGGGAAAATGGAATTTACGTTTCGTACGGTCCATCTATAATAAATTCCAAGAGAATGCGTTCCCTAGTTTACAAAAGTGATCTCGAATTTATTCTTGCTGAGACTGATTCACCGACTCCATTCAATTCATTGAATGAAGGTATCGGTACACCTTTCCTTGTTGGGAGCGTAGTATTCGAAATCGGTTTGATTAAGAAAATACGATTTGAAGAAATGCGAGATATCTTGAATGAGAATGTTTTCAGATATCTAGGAACGCAAACCTCATTAAGGGTCAAATCAAAGTAGTTTGATTGCCTAAAAGTCAAGAGAATAGAAATTGGTAGAGTGCAGGGTGTTGCTACGCAAGTGATTGGTTATTGAATAAGGTAAGAAAGACGGCCGAAGAACTTTTGGCGAAATATCCCACTTTGTTTTCGACAAGTTTTGAAATAAATAAGAAGGCTCTTGAAAAAGTTGCCTTGATTAGGAACCGAGCTTTGCGCAATCAAATTGCTGGGGCGATTACTTCAATGGTCTCCGAAAATGCTCCGGTTGCGAGAGAAGGTGTGGGAACGGAACTCGAAGATATGATCTCAACGGAGCAGTCCGTATCGGAAGAGTCTGTTCAACAAGCTGAAGTTTCACAACAAGCTCAATAACCCGCTCCCTTATTGCGGAGGACGCGCGCTTTCAGCGCTGGATTGTACAACCGTTGAAAGTTTCCATTCAGGTCAATGGATTAAACCTCGAACTTGCCATAGTTGCACTCCGACAAGTGAGGCCTCACGAGGCAACCGTCCCAAGGATCCTGGATTCAATAATTGCTGATCTAGAACGAAGCAACTATCAGCGCGATCCTATTCTGATTGATGGCAAAACACGCACCGCTCTTGATGGAATGCATAGACGAGCGGCCTTGAAAGCTATTGGAGCGAAGTTTGCACTTTGCGCCGAATATGATTATCTTAGCGACTCGATCAACCTGGAAAGGTGGCTCAGATACTTCATTGCACCAAATGATGAATTTCTTGCAGAAGTAATTTCGACTTTGAAACTTCGAAAGTGCGAAGACTTTCACGAAGCGGTTAGAGCGGTCGACAAGGGCAGGATCAGAATTGCGTTGATATCTGCAGGAATGTCGTATACGAGTGACCAAAGAAAATGGGACATTTTCCAGGTGTACGAGGCCGTCGGCAAAATCGACAAACTATGCCAAAAATACAGAATTGAACTAGAGTTCACCGATGATTCGTCAAAGTTTGAGTTGTTCACGTCGGAATCGGTCTATCTTTTGTATCCACTAAAGATTTTGAAAAAGCATGTATTGCAGATTGCAAAAAAGGGCAAGGTATTTCCGTGCAAGACTACACGGCACATCGTTCCAATTAGACCGATGGGTGTCTATTTTCCTCTCGAACTGCTCAGAGGTTCATCAGAGTCAGATTGCGTAGAAGAACTCAAAAATATTGTAAAATCAAGCAAAATTCAGATTGAAGAGAGAGAAGTTTGGTATGAAGGAAGAAGATACTCCGAGCCTCTTGCGATATTCCGAAGGGAAAAGTGATCCGTTCGCGACTGTTCGGATCCATGGAAATCTCGGAAAGTTGCAGGGTGGAAAAAGGATCGAAATCGAAAAGGTCCCTGTACCGATGAAAGTTGGCGAAATGCTAAACCGGCTTTCAACTATCTTCGGTCTTGAGATTAGAAGAGATAGTACGCTCGTTCTTGTGAATGGAGTTGAAGCAAATGTCCTCGAGGATCTCGATACTATCATCACCGAGGGTGACGAAGTATCCCTAGTTCCGATGTTTCACGGCGGCCAAACTTCCGCTTGAAGTTCATAGCCCCAACTTGGGATGAGATCCTAGAAAAATCAATAAAGCTTGCAAAAAAGATTCGGCAAATCGAGATAGAACGGTTCGACTGTATTGTCGGAGTTTCGCGTGGTGGGCTCGCCCTAACTCGGATAATGTCTGATCTTCTCGATATTCAAAACGTTATGATAACGAAGTGCGAATACTACACAGATATTGGAGAAAAGAGAAAAAAACCCGCAATCACTCAGAAAATCCAGGGAAACATTGCACGGCAGAGAGTGTTGGTCGTCGATGATGTTGCTGACTCTGGAGAAAG
>JABDCJ010000099.1 GCA_013288145.1 Nitrososphaerota archaeon
GCAAGATCCTCGACGCGCTCTTTCACGACCTTTACGAGCTCGGGGTTTGCTCCACCGAGTGACATGCTTCCGGAGCCGATTGCAAAATCAAGATATTTGTTTCCGTCAACATCCTCGATTACCGCGCCGTGAATACTTTTAGTGAAAATCGGATAAACTCGATCGATTGAAGGCTGATGAAACTGCTTTATCTCGCGTTCAATCAGTTCTCGCGCACGTGGTCCCGGAGGCGACATTGTTATCTTGGACATCATGGTTTTGTTCTATCGTCTTCATCTGCAATATTAATGTACAGGGCTCTCTCGGGCGATCGAAGTTATTGATGTGGATGGTTACATTGCAAGTCCACTCGTTCCGAAATCCGTCGTGCGAAAAAGCTTGGAAGCCGGTTTACTGTTGGTCAGACAAATCGTGGGAAGTTCTCGCTCGCGACAAGAAATGATTATCCAGGTCTGGTGGAATTTGAGGGCAAAGTGTTTCAGAATGAGTTAAACAAAGGTACGTCAGAGCTTTTTTGCAGCCTCACTAGGAGCTTACAAAGCTCGGACTCGTGGAGAACCGGTCTTTCTACCATTCGGCACACATCTTCGGCTACTATGGATGCCTCGGGCAGAGCGCGTCCCACCTACTTAGGTTCGGAGAGAAAATTCGCCTCTGAAACAAGCTGAGGAATTTAGCCGGGGCATTGGGTTTCCGTAGCATTTCTAATGCAGCCGCCAAATGGGATTTCTACCACACTGATATTACCGGAGGGCACTTTCAAAGTTAGGTACGTGCTTTGCATAATGGAGACAGGCGCAGTCGCAGTATAGTTCTCGCCCTGATAGAAAATTGAAAGAAGATAGTAACTTCCCGCGTCTGCGCCGAACAAGATGCTTCCTGTCGAGTTCGTAGAAAACAAGCCATTGTCCTGTTGACAATTTCCTCCATTAGCAAACTCAATGACGGCTGTTCCCGACACTTGAACTCCTGATATCGGCTGACCGCCATCTGATTCCACTGTCACATAGAGCCCTGTCCCCGCGGCACTAACTGAGCATACCATGGTGCTAGAAGTAGTAATTGAAGTCGACAACATACTACCGCTTGATTCAATTTGAGTTTGGGTAACACTTGTCGTCACAATGATTGTGGTCGCGATGGTGGTGGATTGTGTCTCAATATTCGTGCTCACAATTTTCTGTGTTGTAGTTTCTGTCTTCGTTAGGGGAAATAGGACTGAACCTGCTGTCAATCCGATAACTAACATGATAGCGGCGATACCGACCAATGAAAGTATGATTGAACTTTTCATCTTTCTGGATTTTTGTAAGTTGATTCTATAAGGTTCTAGCCTTTAGAACGACAGAAAATTAGGAGTGCGAAGCGTCTAATCGGATGGTATTCAACCCATTATGAGTTTTGAATCCTTTGTGACCAGACTCTTGAAAGGGCGAAACACTATGGATTATTCTTCACGACTAGAAAATAACCGCGGGGTATGCATGCTACTCATTTTTCGCTTGGCAAGAACTTGATTATCATGATCAACGCGCAAAACGCACCTATCGCACTCGCAACCGGTGGAGCACCAAACCCAAACTTCTGGAAAAGAATTCCACCGATTATCGGTGCCGGAAAAGCGATTATTCCTTTGAAAGCTGCTAGCTTCCCCGCGACCATCGCTCTGCGTTCGCTCGGGGCGATCGCCATCAGCATGGACTGCGCCGCAGGTTGCCATGCGACGCCTGTGAAGGCCCAGATAGCGGCTAGGGCTACGAATGCAGGCAGAGTGTGGGCGAAAAAGAATCCCACCATTTGCACGACGCTGAGAGATTCTGAGAGCGCTATCGAGTTCTTTGCTCCAATAGTTAGCATCAGTCGAGTAGCGGGAAATTGGGCGAGAACGAGGACGATGAAATAGGTACCAGAAATGAGTCCAAGTTCAGCATCCGAATAATGATATTGCGTAGCAATCATACCGTAAATTATGTACCCCGTGATGTTAAAGGCGAATGCGTCGACAGCAAAAGTAGTGAAGAATCCCCAGAGGTTTCTGGGAGGGGTCAGAACTGCAGCCAATCGTTTGAAGATTCCTTGTAGTAACAGCCCTTCCCTGCGTTTTCCAACTTCCTTAGGATGGCCCGTTTCTTTGAGCCTCGCACTATAGATGCCAAAGTTCACAGCTTCTAGAGACACGGCGCTTGCAAAAACTACATAGTAACCCAGACTATCGGCTAATATTCCTCCAAAGAAAGATGTGAAGGCAGCTGGGATGTTCGAGAACAAGAATACGACACTGAACGCGACCTTCATCTTTCTATAGTCCAAGCCGGCAGTCTCGGCGATCAGTACTTGTGAAGCAGGTAGGCTCAGAAGGGAACTGCCGTAGAGGAGAAAAGCCGGAACCAGTATGAGCGGAATGTGGGTGAGGGCTGCCAGCAAAAAGAAAGACATCGCAATTATTGCCAATGCGCTTCCGGCCCGCACGACGACTCTTCTCCCGAAGATTTCAGAGAGGTATCCTCCGACCGGCTGTACGAGCGAACCGGCGAGACCTCCCATTCTGTTTCCCAGCGATTGCAATATTCCAAGGGCCGCCAAACTCAACCCCAGGCTCAGGGTGAAGGGTTGGAGTATGGTGTTTAGCATCCCGGTGTAGCTGCCCGTGAGCAGTCCACATACCGCCATTACGGCAATATTGCCCTGAAGCGTCGATGCCCCAATTGAAGTTACAAGACGGGCGAGATTCTTGCCAAGCATTTTTGTGGCTCCTACTCGAGTTTTCTGAGGATACGCAATACTGATTTCATATTACTATGGTGATCATGTTGCTGCAAATCCCCTCTACTTAGCGATCTTCCCCGGCACATGCTTTGTGCAAAGTCAGCAATTTAGAGATCTCATCTGTAGATCTGGAGTAGTATGATTCTTGAAATCAACAGCAGTCCCCAGGATCGAACGGGGATCTAATCAAAGAATCAGAATGAAATTTTTGCGGATAAAAAATCTAAGGAGTCCTAACTACGTTCCAAGCCAATTAACATACGTCATGTTGTCTATTAGGTTAGAATAATTATCAACCAGATCTCCACTACTTGAATACAGAAGTAGCTCAGCTTTATTTTCGACATAGCCTCCGGCAATCCACGAACCATTGTCGAACGAAGCAACAGATAGTACACTTGAGTCAACATATGATGGAATTGCAACAATCGTAAAACCTGCCGTATCAGAATAGGCAGCAAGCCATCCGAATCCGCTTTCATTTATGTTGCTAATTTCCGGACCACCTCCGATTAGCCATTCCGTTCCATTCCAAACAATTGAATTAACTGAGACGAAAGACGACCACCGAACAGAAACCGGATAAAATATTCCATCTTTGTATACGTAGAGAAACCCCAAACCTCCGATTAACCATTCTTTCCCGTTCCATGATATTGCGTGAACTGCGCCCAATCCAGCTGGGGTCAAATCTCTGAAGCCACTCCAATTGTATTCAACTAAAACCCCATTCGTTCCGTATCCTCCTCCGACTAGCCAGACAGATCCGTTGAAGGCACTTGCGAATAACGCACCATCAAACTCAACGGGTAGCCTACCAGATAGATCAGTGAAATTTCCGTTGTAATTCAAAAATCCTGTGGATAGATGATTGGTTGGAAGCTTGGAATAGCTTGGGAGAATACCGGAACCCATTCCTGATATTAGCCAGCCGCTCGAATTGTGGCTCGCCGTGAAAATGTCTCCTCCATCCCATTCGGAAGATAGATTTTGAATCAATGTGGCATGATTTCCAATAATGTATATTTTCGGCTCGCCAGATCCCCCTTCTCCGCCCACCAGCCAGTCGGTACCGTTAGAGTCCCCCGTCCATACAGATCCGCTTTGAGAAGAGATGATCGACCTGCCGCTGCTGTTTGAGATCTGCAATAATGAAGCATCTTGCTTTTGAGTGAACCACGTTCCCACCTGTCCTCCGACGAGGGCAAATGAACCGGTGCTTGAGAGACTACCTACAAAGTCCCCATTTGAAGCTCCACTGACCGATCCAAACTGGGGCCTCACCAAAGCAAATCCCTGAATTCCAACAAGGAGTAATAT
>JABDCJ010000100.1 GCA_013288145.1 Nitrososphaerota archaeon
TTGCCTCGGGGGTCGTAGGTTCAAGTCTGAGGTTGCCTACATTGCTTGCAATGGGGGCGATAACTGTTTCTGAGTTTTCAACAGGTAGGTTCGTTCTCGGAATCGGAGCAGGGACTCCACCTGTTACTTTTTCGGGAGAAAGCAAGTCAGACTCACCTCTCTTAAGACTAAAGGAAACTTTGCAGTCTGTCCGTGGATGTCTGGAGACCGCTTCCAAAAAAACAGGACCTTTTAGTTTTGCAGGGCAGCTATACCAAATTCAAGGTTTCAAAGTCGGTCTGCCTTCCAATCACAAAATTCCCATTTTTTCCGCCGCCATGGGTCCGAAGGCAATCGAGATTGCGACAGAATATGCAGATGGAGTAATTTTGATGCTCTCCACAAGTGACTATATCAAAAAGGTTCTTCCACAGATCGATGCAAAATTAGAGCAGAGAGGATTGTCACGATCAACCACCGGGGAACTATCCGAATCCACATTTGCTGTCGCGTGTCACATAACGACGGTCGTATCAAATGATCCTGAGCAAGCATTGAGATCTGCGCGTCTTTCCGTGATAAATTATGCAACCATTCCTGCGTATCGAAATCATCTGATTCGTCAGGGGTTTGATCGAGAAATCGAAGCTATTACTGCAGCTTTGAAAAGCCAGGATCCGGGGGAGATTCTAGATGAGGTACCAGAGGAAATGGTAAGAAAGGTAATCATCTTTGGAAAGGCGTCCGAATGTTTTGATAAGATCAAGCAGCTGGTAAAAATTGGAATTTCGAGCCCAATTGTTTATCCGTCTAATTCCGGACCTCTCCAATACCCGGATCAATTGGAATACCAAATTAGAAGTCTTTCCCCCTTTATTCAGTCCGGATCTCAATGAAAACTCTGTGCAACTAGATCCGCAAAACTAATCACAAGTTCAGTTCTGTCGTTAAGGTCTGAAGCTTTCATTTGCAGTATACTCGGCTAGGCTCGACAGGTGTTCGAATTTCCAAGATTTGTCTTGGTGGACTTTCATATGGAAACTCTAGATGGAAGATAGAAATGGACAGAGCGCGCCCGATCGTAAATAGGGCTCTGGATCTAGGTATCAATTTCTTTGATACGGCTAATGCGTACTCGGCCGGAAGATCAGAGGAGATACTAGGAGAATTGCTCGAAGGCCGCAGGAACGATGTAGTACTGGCAACCAAAGTATACGAAAAGGTCGGGAATGGTCCAAATGATGAAGGACTTTCACGATTTCACATAATTCGTGAAGCTCTCAGATCATTGAAACGCCTGAGAACAGATCACGTAGATCTCTATCAAATTCATCGATGGGGTTATGACACGCCCATCAAAGAGACTCTTGAAGCTCTTGACGATTTGGTTCACCAAGGTAAAGTAAGATACCTTGGCACTTCAAGCATGTTCGCGTGGCAATTTTCCTCGGCACTTTATACTAGTGATCTACATCACTTGGCTCGCTTCGTCAGCATGTAGAACCACTACAACTTGGCATACAGAGAAGAGGAGTGAGAGATGATTCATTTATGCAAAAATCAAGGCATAGCAATTCTACCCTGGAGTCCTCTGGGTAAATGTATGCTAACTGAGAAATACAAAAGAGGTGAGCCGCTGAATAGCACTAGATATCTTGGAGCCAAGTCCCCCGACGATTGGCTTGTCTCTTCAATAGATTTTGACGTAATTGAAAGAACCCAAGAATTGGCTAAAGAAAAGGGAGCCACTATGAGTCAAACCGCTCTCTCTTGGCTTTTGCATAAAGGTGTAACTGCCCCAATTGTTGGCTTTACAAAAGTCGAGCATGTCGACGATGCGGCTCAATCACTCGATCTGAAGCTCTCGGAAGACGATATGAGAAGACTTGAGGAGCCGTATCAACTCCATCACATTATTGGACACAAGTAATTATTCCCGAGGAGCTTATGGCTATCTCTCAAGATTTCACGGAAATGTGGGCTTCTATTCGTAAAGTCCGGCGTATCTAGATGACTGTGCATTCGGGAGGAATTTCTTCTACACATTCCAAGCTTTTATCAAGTCGGTGCTGTCATTTACAATTACATTCTTTTCTAACCACTTCATGGTATCCTGAATGTCTTCAGGGTTCCTTCCCATAACAACGTCTCTCGGAACTACAATAAAGTACCCCAAAAGCGATCCAGTTCTCGCCGCAGGCCCGACCCCGATTTCAAGCGATCTGCCGGTAATTATGATAGTCCGAATTCCAAGGGAACGCAGAATATTCTGGTAATCAGTCCCTATGAACGCATCAGTTCGCGGTTTGTAGAGAACAATCTCATTTGGTTCCGGCTTCAATTCATCAATAAAATCGTGAGCTGCAGCTCCGAACTTCGACACAAGCTGCTTCGGTTTTCCAGTCTTTTTGATCGTCTCTCGGTCTTTGTATAGCTGGTAATCGGTATTGCTATCCCACTCCATGAGATTATGAACTGCAGAATATGTGTAAAGCACGCGCACGCCGACTTTCCTTGCGGCTGACCTCAAAGCTACCAAGTTTTGGATCGCTTCTTGCTGGTTCTTTGCTTTTGGCCCGGGAGTGTAGGTCGCACCACTTTCAGGATCGCACAGGTACTTGTGCATATCATGAATTGCAAGAATCGTGTGCTTGGGATCAACTATTTCTTCAATTGTTTCAGGAATTAATCTCCCTTGAACTTCGAACATTAATTCGTTTGCATGCAAAGAAGTGCTATTTTATGATTTTCCGAAGAAAATTTAGCGTACAAACTTTTGACCGGGAAAATTAAATCTCTATGATTTTCTCTGATTCATGATATCACATAGCAGAAAATTTCCCAAATTGTTTTAAGGTTGTAGTATTAACCCCACGAGTTAATATCATGTGGATGAGCCGACTCTTTCGCCAGCAGTTTATCTTTATGTGATTTTGCTTGATAAATCAGAGATTAACATTTCTTTCCTCCACTTATTTCAAATGGACAGAGAGAGTCGTTTCTGTAATAGTTTTCATTGTGATTTGGCAGATTATTGCTGCTCCAGTTAGCCCTGAAGTTTTGCCAACTCCTCTTGCGGTTGGGCAAAGTCTAGTATATCTGTTTGTTTCAGGAACTCTGATTGGCAGATTGGTTCAAACTCTATCTGTCTTTTTGGTGGGATATACGATCTCGGCTGCCCTTGGAGTCATAATCGGTGCGGCAATGGCCAGATCTAAGACTGTAGAAACCGCGCTTGACCCTTACATCAACGCTCTCATGGCGACTCCATGGGTAGTCTTAATCCCTCTATTCGTAATTTGGTTTGGCACCGGCGTTTACGCGCGTATTGCGGTTATTGTTATTTCGGTAATCTTTCCGGTCATAATAAACACATTATCGGGATTCAAGAACGTGAACAGAGGTTATGTCGAGACAGCGAGGTCATTCGGTTGCAACGGACTAGCATTATACAGAAAAGCTATCTTGCCGGCTGCATTGCCCTATATTATAGCGGGACTGAGGATTGCTATAGTCATAGGTCTCGCCGCCGCGCTTTTGTCTGAAATGTTTTTGCAAATTATCGGTTTAGGTTATCTCATTTTGGTCTATCAGCTGATTCTCCAAATAGCCAATATGTTGGCAGTAATCTTTGTTATTGCACTGATTGGTCTATCACTGACTGAACTTTTGAAGTATTTTGAACGGAAATTAGCACCCTGGCGGGCAGCTACTTCGGGGGGTTGAAAAATTTTGGTCACGTGCCTCTCTGTCGAACACGTTTACAAAAGTTTCACAGCAGTATCCGGATCGAAGTCGAAGTCAGATGTCCTTGAAGATATTAATTTCTCTATAGAGAAGGGAGAAATAGTTTCCCTAATTGGACCTACTGGATGTGGTAAAACAACTCTTCTTCGGATGATTGCAGGTTTGGTTCCTGCAGATAAGGGGAAAATCTACGTCAATGACAAACAAGTGACGGACCCAAACGACTCGTCTTGTGCACTAGTGTTTCAGAATTTCAATCTCTTACCATGGCGCAATGTAATA
>JABDCJ010000101.1 GCA_013288145.1 Nitrososphaerota archaeon
TGAGCATTGACCGGGAAGAAAATTTCTCTAAAGCACTTGGCATGATAGAGGAAGCCGCGAAGAAGGGATCACAAATTGTCTGCCTCCCTGAACTTTTCGCTACGAAATATTTTCCGCAAACTGAAAAATCTAATCTAGAACCGGAAAAAATTCCCGGGCCAACGAGCAAGTTTCTTTCGAGTGCGGCGAAGAAATTTCACATCGTAATCGTAGGCGGTTCGATTTACGAGACCGATCGCAAAAACCGGTACAATACATCGGTAGTTTTCGACGAGGAAGGCAAGATGCTCGGGAAGTACCGTAAAATCCACATCCCACAGGACGAGTCATTTTATGAGCAGGATTATTTTTCCCCGGGCAAATCGTATACCACGTTCAAGACAACTCATGGAAAAATCGGGGCGTTGATCTGCTTTGACCAGTGGTACCCGGAGCCGGCTAGAATTGAGCGACTGATGGGAGCTGACGTCTTGTTTTATCCTACTGCAATTGGCACTGTGCAAGGTATCGAACAATCTGAAGGAAACTGGCAGGAAGCCTGGGAGGCCGTTCAGCGAGGACACGCCGTATCAAACAGCATAGTGGTTGCTGCCGTCAATAGAGTGGGTAAGGAGGGCGAGATGAAGTTCTGGGGCGGCTCGTTTGTTTACGATCAGTTCGGAAAGCTGCTGGCAAGAGCAGGTTCAAAGGAAGAGGTTCTCGCAGTAGAGTGTGATCTCTCGCTCGGAAAGAAAATCGAAGAGGGGTGGGGCTTTTTGCGAAATAGAGTGTCAAAGACTTACACCAAAATAGCTGCAAGTGGTCGATGACAATTGCATCCAGTCGAACTTGGCTTCAGGATGCCCGCGGAGTGGGAGAAGCACGAATCTACTTGGCTATCCTGGCCCAAAGATCCATTAACTTTTCCACCAGACATCATCGGTCGGGTCGAAGAGATCTATGTCGAGATGATCGAAGCGCTTCAGAGCGGAGAATTTGTGGATATACTTGTCAATGACGAGAAGACCGAAGAACACGTCGCGGCGATGCTTTCTTCAAAGTCGAACGTAAGATTCCACCACATAAAATCACAGGACGTATGGATGAGAGACTATGGTCCAATCTTTGTGAAGAAAGATCACGAGATCTCCGCGACCAAGTGGATCTTCAACGCCTGGGGAGGAAAATACGACGAGCTTTTGAAAGACAATGATGCAGGCAAGGAGATCTGCAAGGATTTAGGCGTTCAAGTATTCGAGCCGGGGATCGTTCTAGAAGGAGGATCGATAGACGTGAATGGAGCGGGTACTTGCCTGACCACGAGCCAGTGTCTATTGAACAAGAATCGAAACCCGCGACTCTCTGGAGATGATATCGCGAACTATTTGCACAATTATCTCGGCGTGACGAATCTCGTTTGGCTGGGAGAAGGAATTGCGGGAGATGACACCGACGGGCACGTGGATGACGTTGCAAGATTCGTTGCCCCGGATAAGGTTGTGTGCATGGTGGAGGAAGATCCCTACGATGAGAATCATTCACCGCTAGCGAATAACTTTGAAACCTTGAAGAAAACGAAAACTGCGAATGATTCGCCATTCGAAGTATTTCGTTTGAAAATGCCACGGAAGGTAAGCGATGAAGAAGGAATGAGATTGCCTGCAAGTTATGCTAATTTTTACATCGCCAATAGCTCGGTGCTGATACCTATCTTTGGAGGAAGAAATGATGATGAGGCGCTATCTGTCTTGACAGATCTATTTCCTGGTAAGAAAGTTGTCGGGATAAATTGCACGGAACTCATTTATGGCTTTGGCGCGATTCACTGCGTAACGCAGCAGCAGCCTTCGCGGGATTAGGCCAAAATAACCGCAATGATTTATTGCTGGCCAAGTTTCCCATTATAAAGTCTGTCCAAAAAACTCCGTAAGAAATAGAGTGATGGTTTTCCCCGTTTGAGAATTGACTACAGCAAGTACTGGGACCGCGTAAAGTTCTGGAAGGATGTCGTCGAGAACAAGGACGCGTTTCTCGGTTCATCTCCGCCGGCCGTATTTGTCGGTAGCAGCTTTTATCCGCGGGTCAACATCGGAGTTCTTTCTCCTCCTAGCGTGGAAGCAAATGCGGGCATTCTGGATGACCCGGAAGGGTGGTACGCAAGGAGATCAAGCCTAAGCGACATTTTGGACTATCGTAGCAGGATGATCTTTTCGCGCTCCAAGGTCAGTGACGTTGCAAAGCCGGATGAGAGCAGCAAGGTACTGGACGCAATGCAACAGCTAGCGATTAGTTCCAAATCGCTTGACGTTGAAATTAAACTGTCAAAGAAGCCGTCATTTGCGTTTGAATTTGATCAGCGCGCTTCTCCGATCGGAAACCCGGCGCCGGTTGAAAAAATCAGAGTTATAGATAATGCAGTAGTCTCTCGCACAGTGGATTCGGTTGTCAGCGACACAGATCTGAAAACTGAGGATGCCTTGAGATATCTCAGGGGAAACGTGCCGATCTACAACATCTCGAAGATTCTCTCTGTGGGGCTCCTCGGTGTAAAAGAACAGCGCCGCATAGTGCCGACACGCTGGTCAATCACTGCGGTCGATAGCAACATGGGTAACCTCATTCTAGAGGAAGTAAAGGATTATGATGAAATCGATAAGCCGACTCTTTTCCAGAACGAGTATCTCTACAACGACTATCAGGTTTTGCTCCTACCACGAGAGTACCAGTACGAACTGATTGAAATCGACTTGACCGAACCGGAGTCGGCACCAAAAATTGGATCAGACAGCGAGTCTTACTTTGGACGAAAGTCGTATGCTGAGGAGACTGCCGGAGGATTTTACGCCGCGAGAGTATCCGTGCTCGAAGGGTTGAGCAGGATGCGGAGACAGGCTACCGTTGTTATCGTGCGTGAAGTAAAGCCACAGTACAACGTGCCGGTCGGAGTCTGGGAAGTAAGGGAGACCGTAAAGGGCGCATTCAGTAAAACGCCGAGGACGTTTGAGACCGAAGAAGAGGCGTTCAGCGCGATTTCAAAACACGCAATAACTCGAGATCTGTGGAAGACAAAGAGCGCGCTTTACCATTCGCTCAAAGAGCAATTGCAAATCGAGCAGTTCTTTTAGGACAATTGGTTTGTACCCGAGTGAAAAACCAGTTAACAATCCGACATCGTGCGAAAGCGCTCTTTCAGTCCAAACCTGAGATCATTTTCGTTCCGGCGATCGTCGCGTGGCTCTTGGTAAATGTTCCCCAATGGCAGATCTTTGGAGGAGAGAGCCTTGCAGTTCTTGCATTGAAGACTGGCGTGCTCTTGGGGCCGACCTTCACATCGGTCCAAGATGAAATCTTTCCACTGACTTATTCGCTCATTTGGGTGAGCATAGTCTTTTCGCTTTACCTGTTCAGATCGAGAATCAGGCTGAATTGGATCAGAAGCCTCGTAATGTGTTTGACCTTTCCATTTGCTTTCGTTGGAACATTCGAAGAGATCTGGCAAAACCTCTGGGTGTTTCGCGGGCTTCCACCGCCACTGGGAAATGAAATCTGGATGGCATCATGGGTTGTTGTCGGGTTTTCGACACTACAATACTGGCGACATTCGAGAAAAAGTCTCGCCATGATTATTGTGCTCGGAATCTTTTTCTCAATCTGGGTTGCAACCGGATACGATCAGCTCGGAAGTTCGAGCGGACTCTTGGTCCCGGCGTTGAACTTGATAACAAAGTCTCTGACTTTTCTTTTGTTTGCCACCCTGCTTTATGAAGGGAGCAAACTATTCGACCTCCAATCACGAAAATTGAAAACTTCGCCGATAGTTGTAGTGGATAAAGCTGTCCATTTATATTGCAAAAAATACCACAGAAATTAAAGGTTAAGAGATTAACTATTAAAGCGTT
>JABDCJ010000102.1 GCA_013288145.1 Nitrososphaerota archaeon
CTGAAGACTCTGATCGAGGGCGGCGGGGTTTGATGTCAATTCTTCGTATGGGATTCCCTTTCTCAAAGTAAGTATCAGGTAAACAGCCTGTTTTGCATTGGAACCATATGCGTCCAATCCTTTGTCTATGCATTGGATCAAGTCGCAAGTCTCCATACCGTGAATCAAGACTCTTGAACTGTATTAGAAACTTAGATTTGTACGATAGTATTCAAGAATCCAGAGGCGATAGTGTTACTAAATCGGAAAACATTTTGAACTGCCTTCTGAGAACTGCGATAGAGAATCACTGTTTGACTTTATCTGCAAGCATTTGGAGATTCTGCTTTTGGTGATTAGACAATGTATCAAAACCTGAAACATTCGTTCGGGAGCTGGCGCCGGTACCCTCTGGGGAGAAAATCTTTAGGAATACAAATTGTCAAGCAGAATCTCAATCCACCAAGATCGTCTTGCAACCGAAGACTTAACAGAACTCTTTGATTGCGAATTTTAAACCGGTTCGTCCCCGGCGATGATGTCAAAAATCTTTCATCAAGAGCTCGATTCCCTGACGATTGTAGATCTCTGTCATCTTGCGTGGTCTTTTATCATCGAATACTCTGTCAGCGTACCACCTTGATCCAAAGACGCCGAGCATCATCCCAATGCGTATTGCATCAACGCCCTTCTCGGTTAGTGACCACCTGACGATCTTAGGAGGAACGCTCTTCTCTACGTACTTCTTGATGATTCCTTCCTCCTCGAGTTGTTTAAGTCGCGTAGCTAGGACCTTTGGGGGGATCGTAGCCAATGACTTGAGGAGGCGGTTGAATCGGTCTACTCCGTACGCACCGATATCGCGAATGATTGCCATAGTCCATTTCTTGCCAAGAACGCCTAAAGAAGTCTCGACAGGACACTGAGCAAAGTCAACGCTCACAAACGGTGATTTCAATTGCTTGTGGGTTCTTCTATAATCACTTTCAAAGCCAAGTTCTTGCTTCTGCAAAGTGTCTTTTTAATCACTATCGAGGTTAATTATATGATTTACACCAAACTGAATAATGAATCACAAGCAACAGGTCGTCGATTTTCTCAAGAGTTTCGAGACCGGTGGCGATGGAGCATTTGCCAAAATCAATCCCGACAAGTACATCCAGCACAACCTGAGGGTCGGCGACGGCATTGAGGGGTTACGGGAATTGATCCAAAGAATTCCGAAAGGAACGGCGAAGATCTATATCGCGCGCGTCTTTCAGGACGGCGATTTCGTATTCACCCACTCTGAATACCAACAATCTGGCTCAAGAGTCGGTTTCGACATCTTCCGCTTTGAAAATGATAAGATAGTTGAGCACTGGGACAACCTTCAGGTGAAAGCAGAGAAACCAAATCCAAGCGGTCACACGATGACTGACGGCCCCGCTACTGCTATTGATCTCGACAAGACCGGAGTCAACAAGAATCTGATGAAGAGCTACATGGATGACCTTCTAAAGGGACGAAGGGAAAAATTTGCGAGCTACTTTGACGGTAACAACTACATTCAGCACAGTCCTCTTGTAGCCGACAATCTGACCGGTCTCTTCGCAGGACTACAGGAGCTCGCAAAGCAGGGGCTGGCCGTAAAGTACGACAAAGTGCACATGGTGCTTGGAGAAGGAAATTTTGTACTCGTCGTAGCCGAGGGAAGCTTCGGAGATAAGGTCTCAGCGTATTATGATCTCTACCGAATTCAGAATGGCAAAATCGCTGAACATTGGGACACCATAGAACAAATCCCGCCTCGCGCAGATTGGAAGAATTCGAACGGTAAATTCTGAATAAGACCGAGACGTGATATGGTTGACGGGATCGACAGCCAATCCCCAACAAGATGGAAATAGTTCCTCATCGAAAGTTGATGAGCCTCATCTTCTTTCCTTCAAACGCTCGTTCTGGGTTCTAGTTGGGATACTTGCGTTTTTTTTCATTTCCTCAGGCGCTCCCTCGCCTCTATACTCGGTCTATCAATCGAAGTTCATTTTTTCCTCGATCACTCTGACTGCAATCTTTGGAGTTTACGCAATAGCGCTTTTGGCTACGCTATTGATCACGGGAAGACTCTCGGATCATTTAGGACGGCGGCCGGTTTTGATGCTTGCCTTAGCCGTGCAGATAGTGAGCATGTTCGCTTTCATTGCAGCTCGTGATGTGGGTTTACTTTACTTTGCGCGCGGTTTACAGGGCGTGGCCACAGGACTTGCCACTGGTACTATCACCGCCTGGCTTCTGGACCTTCAGCCCCCGGACAATCCACGCCTTGGAAGCCTAATGGGCAGCGTCGCTCCGATGGCTGGACTCGCAGGTGGAGCGCTTTTGTCTGGACTGCTGGTTCAATACGGCCCTGATCCTTTGAGCTTGGTCTTCTGGCTGCTCGCTGTAGTTTTCATAATTGCGCTTGCCGTTATGCCTACCGTGCCAGACGTTTCTGCTCGGACCCCAGGCTGGTTTCCCTCATTGAAGCCGCACATCAGCATCCCGGCAGGTACTAGATCGCTGTTTGTGCAGGTGACTCCGTCGTTAATTGCCGCTTGGGCGATGAGCGGGCTGTATCTCTCAATCGGACCATCGCTTGTCCTGCACTTACTTCAGAGCAACAATCATTTTGTAGGTAGTCTAGTGGTAGTTACATTCAGTGCAGCTGGTGTAGTAGGCTCGCTTATTGTGCGAGCATTGAATGCCAGATTGACCATAATCATTGGTTCGATTGCCCTAACTACGGGTGTTGGAGTGTCTTTGCTCTCCATAACGATTGGGTCGGGCGCTGGCTTCTTTGTGGGAAGCCTAATTACAGGCCTCGGTTTCGGCCCGGCTTTCTCAGGGGCGTTCAGGAGCCTTGCACCTCTAGCGCCGCCCGACAGGCGAGGCTCGCTCCTTTCTTCGATTTTCGTCGTATCTTATCTCGCATTCGGGATTCCAGCTGTCATTGCGGGCGTCGCAATCACCTTCTATGGACTCACAGACACGACCTACGTCTATGGTCTGGTAGTTATGGTACTAGCTGCGGTGACAACAATTGAGGCTTACAGGACGCGCACTAGAACCAAAATAACGCTGTTAACGGAGTCTAATAAGTGACATTTCTTATGATCGAATCTTAAAGTTCTGAGGTTAGGCGGCTGTTCGTTTATTGACAGGCTTCTCAGCAAGAGAAGTACGGACCTTCGGAATAATTCTCTCCGCAAAAAGATGAAGCTGACTTTCTTCCTGCCCCTCAAGCGACGGCCAGAAAACGAAAGTATCTTCCCCCGGCCAATTTCAGGCAACATAAGTGCCATTACGTCGGCTCAAAGAAAACTGATTTTCACGCAGTTTCTACTCAGTCACTCTTTTTGATTTTTCCAGTAATTATCGCTTGGCGCGCTATCTGTAACCATGAGAAGCGCGTCTGTAGAAGCAATAACTAAACCGTTGTAGGAGAAGAGGAGGAAATGAATGAAGGCTGTTGAATCGAGTGCCTTAGATATCAGGGTGAAACGATCTCTGTCAGTTTTCCGGTGGTAACATCATAAACTGCTCCCCTCACCGGTACCTCTTTTGGGATCCAGGGATGGGATTTTATTCTTCGTATCGCGTTAACCACTTCTTTTTCAACATCTGTAAAGGAATAGAATTTTTCGGGCGTAATGGGGAAAGCTGCAGTGAGGTTCTCTAGCTTCCTTTCAAGTTCCTCATCTTTGAAAGTCATCATCCCGCAGCCAGTGTGGTTAACAACCAGAATCTCTTTACTACCAAGAACTCGAGTAGATACAAGGAGTGATCTTATTGAGTCTTCAT
>JABDCJ010000103.1 GCA_013288145.1 Nitrososphaerota archaeon
GCGGAATAAAGATTGAGAACCATAACCTGACAAATCTGGTTTATAAACCGAAGCATCCCCCAGCTTTAGCTTGACATTCTACATGGATAACGCAAAGCTCACTTTCTACGAGCAAAGGACAATAAAATGGGATCCTCAGCGAAACTCTGTCGTGATGATAGATCAGACGCTACTTCCAAACGAACTTTCATTCGTAGAGTGCTTCGACGTCGCGTCTGTAGTCGATGCAATAAAAACAATGAAAATCAGGGGAGCTCCTGCAATTGGAGTAGCTGGAGCGATGGGCCTCGCGCTTTCAGTTGTCCATTCCAAAGCACGTACAAAGAATGATTTGCTTCGAGAGCTCGAAGCAGATGTTATTGCTCTAAAATCTGCGCGACCCACAGCAGTTAATCTTGCCTGGGGAGTCGATGCAACCGTTCAATATCTCATTGATACCTTACCAGAGGAATTCGAAGACACGGAGTCTGCTCGAGTCAAGACGGTTGAATTCGTGCAAGCCCTAGCAGACGACGATGTAAGGACAAACAAGAAACTATCAGAATATGGAGCGAAGCTTTTCCGAACCGGCGAAAGCGTCCTGACCCACTGTAATTGAATTTCAGGGGTTCTCTTGGAACCCGCTGGATTCAGCAGATTGCGGGCGCGCTTGCAACCGTTGGTTACGGAACGGCTCTCGGTGTCTTGAGATCAGTTGCAATTCAGGGCAAGACGCTCAAGATATTTGCAGCGGAAGCCAGACCTGTACTTCAGGGAGCGAGACTGACGTCTTACGAACTGACCACTGATGGATTTGACGTCACTCTAGTTCCAGACACGGCAATCGGGATCTCTATGCAGAGAGGAATGATTGACAGAGTAATCGTCGGGGCAGATCGCATAACCAAAACCGGTCACGTTTTCAACAAAGTTGGAACCTACCAGATTGCTACTCTTGCAAAGAAACACAAAGTTCCCTTCTACGTCGCAGCGCCCCTTTCGACATTTGACTTTGAGACAAGCTGGAAAGATGTAAAGATCGAGGAACGAGCGGCCGACGAAGTGAGACGCATTGGTGGGCGTCAAACCGCACCGAAAGATGTTCAGGTATTCAACCCGGCTTTCGACATAACTCCGCCAGAACTCGTTACGGCGATCATTACCGAAGAAGGAGTATTGAGAAAACCCTTTGCACCAAAAATTAATAGATTGAAAAGAAAGGGACTACAAAGAAAAGTGAAAGGGCCCGTAGCCTAGCATGGAGTAGGTGCTAGAGATCCGCATCCGCGTGCATGAGATCCGCTGTTGATCTGCATACATCAGGGCATCGTGTTTTGCTGTCAAAAAGTAAGATCGTGCAAGCCTTCGGAGCCGGGGGTCGTGGGTTCAAATCCCACCGGGCCCGCTTTTTTCATGAAATTTTTCGACCTGACGTATTCGTGTGTTATCTGATGAGTTTTTTCAAAGAACAACCCAATTTCGAGCACTCTCAATCAAACATAGTTTGAAACCATGGACTTTTCGGCGAGATCGTAAAATCGAACTCGTCCCTTTATATAGTTGGAGTGAGAGAATTATATGATGGCTAGTACATCGGTACTCCCCAAATCCAAAGCTCTGATCAGCATCGAAAACGTCGTTGCCTCAGCCAGCGTGGACCAAAGAATTGATCTTAACGAAATTACAAGAAGTTTTTCTGATATCGAATATCACCCGGACCAGTTTCCTGGCCTAGTCTTTCGTTTGAAGTTTCCAAAGACTGCGACCTTAATCTTCAGCTCCGGCAAGATGGTTTGCACGGGCTCAAAGTCGTCTGAACAGGCGGTAAAAGCGGTGAATATGGTCGTCCAGAAGCTGCGGCAGGGCAAGATCTCGATAAAGAACGAGCCCAAGGTTGTCGTTCAAAACATAGTTGCGTCGGCATCACTTGGCGGCAAGGTGCATCTCGAAGATGCAGCTAGACAGATGCCAAAGTCGATGTACGAGCCTGAGCAGTTCCCAGGCTTAATCCACAGGATGAAAGAACCGAAGACCGTCATTCTGTTGTTTGCATCGGGAAAACTGGTTTGTACGGGAGGCAAGACCGAAGTCGAGGTCTATACTGCGATCAATAATCTCCAGAATACGCTGGAAGAAAAAGGACTAATCAGCTACGCCTGATAAATTCCGATAAAGTCTTCCTCCGACAGTAAAAACTGTCGACTGAATCAAAGTAATCTTAGCTGTCAAGATTGCGATCAGATCAAAGCCTAGAATTCCTTAAGAAAAGGGCACCTGGCAGTGCTAAAAGCATCGATTTTTTCTGAAGCGCCTACCCAGATCTCTTTTTTTCGCTAGTGATGTCCTTACCGCCTAAATCAGCGAGACAATTATTACGGCGATAATTCCGGTCAGAAATACGCCGTCAAAGGTTCCCGCTCCACCAATACTAACGACGGGTGCTCCTAGCTTAGTGATACCTCTCAGATTTGAGAGGTCTGCACCAATTAGTGCGCCCATGGAACCGCAGACATATGCAATCACTGCTGCCCCTGCTCCGGGGTGAATGAAAATCGAGACGATCGCCGCCGCAATTGGAGGAAGGAATGCCGGGGTAACTATGCCGACGCCTTTGACTTTTCTTGCCATAAAATGAATGACAATGGACGTTATCGTAGTTGCAACTATGATGTCGGCAGCCAATGAAGGATGGGTGACCACAAGATAAGCCGATACAAGAATCGGAACTACGGCTCCGCCGAAATTGATTGTAACAAGTGAAGTTACCCTTCTTTGGAACATTTGGGGAACTCGATAAGTTACCCAGAATATCTTGACTTCCTGAAATCCCGCCATAGGTACGGTACTCATTACGCTCCTCAACGGAATATTGATGAAACTTCCAATGAAAGTTAAGGCCAGAATAACTGCAAACTCGCTTCTGCTGAAACCAATTGCTTCAAAGACGGATTCCGTTACACCAACGAATAGAAAGATCAAAACGAGAACCAGGAAGCCGAAAAGTACCATAAAGAGCGCGTTTCCTTGGTGCCGGTAAATCGGAACATTAGACGACAAGTAAAGGTCGCAACTTCTCAATTTGCTTTGCCGTATTTCATTTTTGTGAAATTCCAGGACTCGGCGAATGAATAGACAGCTATCCGCTCTTATGATTCATTTAAGAGAATTGGACGAGGCATCATTCATCCTTGGGGCCGATCAAGCCGATCTTTATTGGATCATCTCAGCTCGAGAAAGAAAGCTAATATTGCGGCCGTACTATTTGCTTTGAAATTTCCTTTCTATATCGTTTTTGAATTAAGGAATAACATCTCAATTGACCTCAATTAATTCCATAGAAATCATCCCTATTATCGGACTGAAAGAAGTATCAAACGGCCAGGACATCGGGCAGTCAATAGTGGAGGCATGCAAGAGAAATGGCATTTCAATAAAGAATCATGACGTCATAGTAGTAACCCATAAGATCGTCTCCAAGGCTGAGGGCAGAGTACTCAATCTGTCCGATGTCACTCCGAGCAATTTTGCAAAGAAAGCAGGAATCCATCTCGGTAAAGATCCGCGGCAGGTCGAGGTGATACTCGCTGAATCTAGGCGATTGGTCAGAATGGTTCGTGGGTTGATCATTGCGGAGACTACGTACGGTTTTGTTTGCGCAAACGCCGGCGTGGATCAATCAAACGTTGACCTTGGAAAAATAGTATTGCTGCCGAAGAAGCCCGATAATTCCGCAAGAAAGATCAGGAATAAGATCCGGGAAGCGATCAAAGGTGATGTTGCAGTCGTTATCTCGGATAC
>JABDCJ010000104.1:0-861 GCA_013288145.1 Nitrososphaerota archaeon
AGAGACCTTGCAAAACAGCATGATTTGCCTTGGGTTCAATGCGGTACCTTGGAGGTAGCTATTCAAGACTCGCAACTGGGTACGCTTGATCAATACCGAGACTGGGGAATAAGAAATGGAATGGATGATAGCGAAATCGACCTCTTGGATTCTGCAGCAGTGAACAAATTAGAGCCGCTCGTCCAGTGCAAAGGTGCGATTTATTCCAAAAGGGACACTGCAGTAAGCTACAGAGAACTAACAAAATGCGTCTTCAATCTCGCGCAAAAAAATGGCGTCAAACTCCTTGCAGAATCCGAAGTAATTGATGTTGAAGAAGAAAATGGAGTTACTCTAAGGATCCGAGAAAAGTCAGGCAAGATTTCAAAAATTTCCTGTGATTTCCTGGTTAACGCTGCCGGAGGAAATTCGATAGACACCGCGCACAAGCTCGGACTGGCAAAGCAGTATGCCGATCTTCACTTTCGCGGAGAATACTGGATAGTGGATAATGTGTTTGGAAAAGAAATTGGAAGGAACATCTACTCGGTTGCAAAGCACAAAGAATTCCCCTTTCTTGATCCCCACTTTATCATCCGGTCGAAAGGAAAGCGAGAAGTCGGACCCAATGCCGTTCTCGTTTCCGGTCCCGACGCTTACTCTGGATTATCGGAGAGCAAATCCCAGTTTCTGAAAAAGCTCTTCGAGCGTCCGAACTCTCCAAAATTGAAATTATTCACAAATTCACAATTTCTCTCACTTGTGTGGCAGGAGTGGAGGAGCTCAATATCAAAAAATCAGATGTGCGAAAGGGTGAGGCAGTTTATCCCTTCTTTGAAAGTAGGCGATCTAGTTGAGAAAGGATTTGCGGGCATCAGAAGC
>JABDCJ010000104.1:871-3765 GCA_013288145.1 Nitrososphaerota archaeon
ATCAGAAGCTCAGTGATAGACGACAAGGGATTTGTTCCGGAAGCGATTATCGTCGAGGGCAAAAGATCACTTCACATTCTGAATTACAATTCACCTGGTGCAACCGGTGCACCGGCTTACTCCGCGTTTATCGTCAACAAAATATTTCAGAATGGATTCATCAAACGAAATGTCCGGCGAGAATATTCAACTAAAGAGATTTCATGGAATTTTGAATCAGCGCTGGTCTAAATCTCATATCCCTAGTCTGCAGGTCTTTCTTCAGAATCCTACAAACGGCTCAGAGGCTCGAGAACTTCAAACTCGAGCTCGGCGAGAATAATCGGACTAGGAGTCCGCTATCAACCACAATATTCAACCCATCTTTGTTCTGTTTTATCTCAAATGCAATTATTCTAAATCTCTTTAGCGGGTCCGAATGTCGAACGAACTTAAGCTAGAATCAATTTTCGTGTTTCAAGAGTCGCCCGTTTGGCAGATTGAAGGGCGTCATAAGACACCCGCAGTACCATTTCTTCTTCACAAATAAGTTTGGAATAGCGGTAATTTCGCATCCCGGATAACCAGAGAATGCCGAAAGAAGGAATGAAAACCCAAAAAAGGCAAAAACTAAGATTCCATCAATTCCAAGCGAGGCGGAATCACTTCCATAATGAACAGTTAGAGCTGCTAGCCCTGAAGTAAGGGATGATACAATAATTGCGGCAGTTGCGACAAGCAAAACTGAGCCAATAAGCAGCCTTACTAGAGTTCCCCTTTGGCCAATTTGGTTGTTGTGTGCCCTTTCGTTGGAAACTGGAATGCAGCAAATTTCGTTAATCGATCTACCTGTCTTTTCGCTTTCAGCATGAATCTCCAGAGCCTTATAGCCCAAATCTGTCAGAGCATAACTTCCGTTTTCTTTTTCCTTAATCAAAGGTGAAAGCTTCTGTAGATGATGCTGAAGCTGGCCATTACTTTCAATACCGAGTTCATTCTTTAATGAAGAGAACGCAAGCTCCTTTTTCTCAATGAAGGTCAGTATTCTGACACGCGTAGGGTGGGAAAGTGCTTGAAAAACTACATATTTGGAATCATATGCAGAGTCTTGTGATTCAGAAGACAAATCCCTATCGCAGTGTTAACTTGAATGGCTAGTATTTAATGCCTGATTCCGGACGGCTCCTGACATCCCGGATAAAACCAAAGTTCTCTGTAGATGGCAATGGCTCCGGCTGATTACGAGTCGAGCGTCATCTCAGAAAGTGTGGCGAGCGAGCCCCGCCGGGAAGCGAGTTCGAAAAATCATAAAGCATTCGAGCCCCGATCATCTTTGGTCCGATGGGCTAGACGTTATTTGCAATATCTAATGCTAAATGAACTCAAAAAGTGACAAAAGTTCCCTTATGCTTTATACAAGATTTTCCAAAGGGTTTCATCCAAAAGAATAGCTCAAGAATAGGTCCAGCAAAAGAGATCTCATGGGATTTTGCATCCGCTTCAGATCTTTGATCGACCTTACGCGGCTAGTCGGACGCTATTGTGAAACTCTCTCAAACAGTGTACATTCCAGAATTCTCACTTACCGAAATTCCTGAAATGCATCGGATTGCGGCTTCTAGTACTTCCCCTAAATCATTTGAGTTCGTAACATTCTTGAGTCCGAATACTTTTCTTATTTCTCTTGCAATAGTTCTTTTCACCACTTCGGACGAATCATCGAAAACTTCCTGAAGACTCTGCTCTAGGGCGTCCGGGTTCGCTGTTACCTCTTCGTAAGATATTCCATTCCTCATAGTGAGTATCAAATAGACTGCCTGTTTTGCGTTGGATCCATATGTGTCCAATCCTTTATCGATGCACTGGATCAGGTCGTTGGTCTCCATATCGTGAATCAGGTCTCATGAACTATATTAGAAACTTAGACTTGTACGACTGAATTCAAGAACGGAGAGTGGTCATATTTTCTAAAATGGAAAAATGAGTTTCGACCTATCTGTACCCGATATACGTACATGTGGCGGAGCTTGCTCCATCATCCGTCGACCAAAATCTTCCGTTGCAGAAATCTTCCAATTTCGTTATCGAAATTCGAGGAAAGAACCCCATCGAACAAGCTTCTATAACATTCAGCGAGTTTGTAAGAAGCGCATTAGAACAACCTGTTGTTCTAATGCTAGAACATTAAGAAGCAATATTGTGCGGATCTCCAGTTTCTAATACTCCGAGTCTCTTTTGTTAAAACCGTGAAGACCGCGATGAGCGAAGAACTGCAAGCACCGATTGCAAGAAAGTCGACCCTGAAATGCGAGAAGGTCGCGATCGTGGACGACGACCCGATGATTTGCACCTCACTGTCAAAATTGATTGTCGGGCACTTGGGCATGAGACATCCTGCGATCGCCCACGCGGGCGAGGAGATCGTCGATTCGGTTTTGAACGACGGCCTCTCGCCCGATGTCATCGTGATGGATTATAGACTTCCGAACATGAACGGCATAGAAGCGAGTAAAATAATCGCGGCAAGCCGCCCGGAAATCCGGATCATCCTTGCCACGTCGGACGCGTCCGCAAAAGAACTCGCAGTTTCAGAGGGCTTTGGCTTTCTCCAAAAACCGTTTTCTCTTCGGGGATTTGTAGATGCCCTAACTTCGAAGTAGGATCCTCAATGAAGACATCAATCTTCATTCGGGTGATATGCAACGACAGTCTAAGCTTGAACCGCGGGAAGAGATGGTCTGCAACCTAGCCTACGATTTGCTGTATCTCCTTTGCAATCTGTCCCTCTACGTGGGTCGTCCATAGCATTTCCGGGACATCGATCGCAAGAAAGAGGACAGATAACAAAATGATTTCAGCTGCAGCGACTGCCAGGTTCTGAACCCACTTGCCAATCCCGATATGAATCGTAAAAT
>JABDCJ010000105.1 GCA_013288145.1 Nitrososphaerota archaeon
ATTTTTCGTACAACTATCCGTAGAACAATCTTACCTTCCGGTTATTAGTTTGTCAATCATGTATGATTGTCACGAGAGGCGAATTATTTAGTTTGTCCAAGGACATCATAAAGGGGGAGAAGGAGATAATTAAGGAAAAACTCCGAGTAGCAAAGGGCAAAATAATTGGCAGTCCGAGCGAGTTAATCAAGGGAAAATATCAACAAAAGAAAGGCAACATCAGGAAGAGAATCGGGCGAGTAAAGTACCGCCTATAAATTATCCAACTATAAAACCCATCCGCGGGATTATTACATCCGCGGATTGTGGGATTTGAATTCCAATTTACTAGTAATAGAGCGGTGAATCCTAGATCAGTAGACGACAAACTCCCTAATATCGATGAAAAAGATATGGAACTCAAGAAAAAGAAAGTCTCGCCATGACAGACCCGCTCTCCGCACCGAGATTTTAGTGACTAAAGCCGTCTCCGTTAGCACCCTTTGCGACGCCGTTCCTTTTTTCAGCACTCGGGACGAGTTCGCTGATTTCTTCGAAAGAATTCCTAAATTTAACCCCTTTCTCGGTAATCACATAGTGGCTCCGGTGTTCATCGAATGCGATGAGTTGTCTTTTTTCTAAAAGTGTGAGATACTGCTTTAGTTGAGTATACGAAAGGTACGCGCTATACATTATGTGAGTTCTAGTCGCTCCCCGGTTTTCTACAGATTGAAGTATCGAATCAATTATTTCCGTGCGTCCTCTATACTTCATTTTGCTTCGACTATATATGAGAAATATCTCACTGATATGAAGTATCAAATAATCTTCTAGGAGAATTTAGTCCCTCAGCCCTACCATGCTCCTTGTTTGTTTTGCCTTCATCGGTAGTCCATGACGCCTAACTAAATATGCGTAGTAGAATTTTCTAGGAAAATCTAGAGTAGATTATATCTTGAAGTTGTTCGATGTTAACATTCGTTGATTATTTAGATCAACCAGACAAATGTTTGCGAAGGGGATAGATTTATTCACAAAGTTATATCATGCGCAAACCTCGCGGAGATCTCCTTCGAACATCAAGATTTAGACGGGTAACTGGTGTGGCCGATGATATCTCTCCGTCGATTAGCCGCCTAAACGGAATTACCAAGGTAATCTCAAATAAGAAAGAAATCTACGATACATATCTCAATCTTGCACTAACAGCAAAGGAAGAGGTATTGATGGCTGTAATTTCCGATTACTGGATAGTAAACAATGCAGATTTCTGGAGCGATATACGGCCTCTTGCGACTCCAGATTCCCCGAGCGGGAAAGACGAAGTCTCATCGAGAAAAGTCGCCACGAAATTTCGACTTTTAATCCCAATCGTAAAGGAAAAAAACAGACCATTCATTGCTTCGGTATTGAGAGGGATAAACTGGAGGGAAATCGAGGCAAACGGCGTGACATTTGCTGTCTATGACAAGAATAAGGCGCTGATAATTGAATACGCGGAACCTCCAGCGTCTGAAGAAGTAGGCTATGCGGTTGCCTCGGCTATACTCATTTCAAACAAGTTGACGGTTCAGGGTCTTGCCGCGATTTTCAACGCGATTTGGAGGGAAAGTGAACACACGGGCAGAGTCGAGAAAAACAGGGCCCATGAAGTGGAAATGACAAGGCAATCCAGGTTGCTTCAGGATATAATCGCGCACGACATTAACAATTATAACCAAATCATTTCCCTCTCCGCAGAAATTCTAGGAGAGAAGCTAGGGCATGACGCGGAGGCAGAGGAACTTATAGCTAGGCTTCAGAAGGCAATCAGAGGCTCAAGAGATCTACTTGAGAAGGCAAAGAGGCTTGGCAAGGTGCTTGCCGAGGACGATGACAGAACGCTGCATCAGGTCAACTTGTTTGATTCGATAAACAGATCACTTGCTGTCATAGAAAAGGCAGAGGCAAAGAAGCAAATAATCGTGAGCTTTTCTACTTCCTCCCCAGAATTTTCTGTTAACGCCGCATCATCGCGATTATCTTCTCGTTCCGTGAGTTTTCCTCAAATCAAGCCCCAGGTCCTGGCTGATGAATTGCTCGATGAGGTTTTCACAAATCTCCTGTCAAACTCTGTAAAGTATACAGATACGGAGACTGTCCACATAGGAATAAGGATCGAAGAAGAAAGCGGGCCTTCAATTAGTGGGAAGGAGCAATATCCGGAGCCGACATTACTTGTCAAAGGTGTAATAACTAGCGGGACTCTTCACTCCCCCTATTGGAAGATTTCGATTACCGACAATGGTAGGGGTATTGCTGATGAAATGAAGACTCAAGTATTTGCCAGATATTTGGATCAAGCGAAGGGGAGCGGTTTGGGCATGTCAATCGTCCACGCCCTCGTAATCGATCGATACAAGGGTAAAATCTCCCTGAGAAACAGGTGTTCGGATGATTATACACAAGGGACAACTGTTGAGATCTGGTTGCGAAAGACGGATAATTAGGGAATAAATTCTGCGCTCCTCAATTTCTCAAACGATTTATCAACAGTCAGGAATCTTATCCCGATTTTCCTAGATGGAAAATATCTCTTGGTTCAGGACTTCCTGCTCCGCCGTTGCAACTTCGCCATCGAGTCGTACAATCTCATCCAGGGCTGTCCAGTCTTCCGACGTGATCTTGTTTCGACAAGACTCGCCACTGGCGTTCCACAAGCTAAACGTCAAGTTTTTCTCGACTAAAGGAGAAAAATCCAAAATAGATTTTCAATCTTGTACCCCAATTTTCTTATGGATCGGCGGACTCGAGGCAATATCCAAAACGTGAACATCGGCTGTCTCGACAATCGAAGTAGCAGTTAAAGTACTTCCCCAATCGTCATGATTTTCTAATTAAGAACGGTAAACAACGATGAATCACAAAGTTACAATAATAACTGCAATAGCCCTTTGCATACTTTTTTCAGCCATGCCGGTTCTGCTCGCGAGCGCATCTGCGCTCACGGTTTCCGCACCAGTCAATCAGAGCAATGATACCTTCAATGCAACAGATCCAAACGTCCAGAACGTGGGTAACAATGTCTACGCAGTTTGGACTGAAGCGTCTCACGGAATCTGGTTCAGAGCGAGCACAAATGGCGGACTATCGTGGTCGAACGGAATCAAATTGAGTCCCACAGGAAGTGGCACGCCCGATTTTCCATTGATGGCGGCGGTCGGAACGGACGTGTACGTAGTTTGGTCCCAGAAAAGCGTCATCTACTTTGCAGCCAGCACTAACAGCGGGTCTTCATTCTCGACAGCAATTGTTGTGAGCGGTACCATTGCATTGAGTATGACACCAGTCGTCGCAGCTTATGGCAACGACGTCTATGTCGCATTCAATGGCGGCGGCCACTCTTACGTTACGGCGAGTTCCAACAATGGAGTCACCTGGACGACGCCGTCTGAGTACTCGACTGGACCAGAACCACAAATCGCAGCGTGGGGGTCTAACGCCTATGCTGTAGCCGATTCATCCTCCAGAGGTTCCAATGCTGTTGCGGTCACCAATAACAACGGACAAACTTGGACAAAGTCAGGCACAAGCAGCGGCTCGGAACCTTGGGTCTCTGCCTATGGCTCCAATGTTATAGTCGCCTGGGAAACGAAGAGCAAGACGAGCGTTGTGAGGGTAATCACGAGCACCAACTCCGGCAACACTTTCTCGAATCCAACTCTGCTATCTTCCACTGTCCTAACATTCCAGGCGATGAAAGCGGTG
>JABDCJ010000106.1 GCA_013288145.1 Nitrososphaerota archaeon
TGACAGAACATCATCCCGTCCGAAGGTAAGAATTCGCAATGAAAACTTGACCGAGGATTTACTTTCCCTCCTATCTTCTCCAAATATCGCGAGCAAAGAACAGTTTGTTCGGACGTACGATTTTGAAGTAAGAGGGAGCACAGCTCTAAAGCCCTTCCAATCTCCCGGTTCGGGACCAAACAATGCAGCGGTTCTGAAGCCTGTGCTGGGTTCTCAAAAAGGGCTAGCGATTTCCTGCGGGTACAATCCGAGGCTCAGCGCGTTAGACTGCTACTGGATGGCAGCTGCCTCAATTGACGAAGCGGTAAGGAACAATGTCGCGGTCGGCGGTCGAAGGATCGCACTCCTTGATAACTTTGCATGGGGGAACGTAGAGAATCCTGAAACTCTCGGTACTCTTGTCCAGGCGGCGAGGGCTTGTTATGATGTTTCAAAGGCATATCAGATGCCCTTCATTTCAGGCAAGGACAGCCTGTACAATGAGACACCGCTTGGCGAGATTTTACCTACGCTCGTGGTGACAGCAATCGGGATCCTGCCTGACATGACAAAGTCAGTCAGTAGTGACTTCAAATCATCTGGGAATTCTATCTACTTGGTTGGAGATACGGAATCTGAGCTCGGCGGCTCTGAGTACTACTGTCTAAAGAAAATTTCGGGAGGACGGGTTCCAAGATTAGACCTAGAAGTTGCGCCAGCTCTTTACAAAGCAATGAACAAAGCGACTGATCAAACTTTTCTTAGGGCGGTGCACGATATCTCCCAGGGAGGACTGGCATGCGCCATCAGTGAGATGTGCTTTGCAAAATCCCTCGGGGTTGAAATATGCTTACCAGAGACCGAATCACTAACAGCTCTAGAGCAGCTCTTTTCGGAATCAAACTCGCGATTTCTAGTTGAGATTCAAGCTGGTGAAGAGGCGAAATTCGAGAAGATATTCAAAGGCATATACAATGTTAGAATAGGTAATGTCGCGACAGATTCAATTCAGATATCGGACAGCAACGGTACTCGATTGATTCAAGCAACCGTTGAAGATTGTGCGAAAGCTTGGAAGAATGGCTTTGCAAGCCCGAGTCATGGAGAGAGTTAGCCTGCAATGAACCGGGAAAATATCAGAATTTGCACTATGCGGGTCGCGGGCACGAACAGGGATGCTGACGCCGCGCGTTGCCTTGAGGATCAGGGCGCCATCGTGGAGATATTGCACTTGAATGACATCCTCAGAAGGAAAAATCTCAGAACGTACCATGGTCTGGTTTTTCCGGGCGGTTTCGCGTATGGAGATTATGTCCGCGCGGGCGCGATATGGGCAAAAAGAATCCAGAAATTTCTAGGGGAAGACCTGCGACTTTTCGCGGAATCAGGAAAACCGATTCTCGGCATATGCAATGGGTTTCAGGTCCTTGTCGAAGCAGGTCTGCTACCATATCTGGACTTTTCAGAGTTGCCCGTCGCCTCGCTCGCGAGCAATGCCTCGGGGAAGTTTGAGTGCAGATGGATAAACCTCAAGACAAACGAGAAGTCGAACTGCATCTTTACATCAAACGTGAAAGAAGTTTCGAGGTTTCCGATTGCGCATGGAGAAGGCCGGTTTATCGCGCAATCGAACGAAGTACTAGAAAATCTAGTCAGAAACAATCAGATCGTACTTCAGTACTCTAAATCTGACGGGCAGCTTGCGGAGAAATCTTATCCAGACAATCCCAACGGCTCAGAACTAGACATCGCAGGCATCTGCACTCCGTCCGGAACAGTGATGGGTTTGATGCCGCATCCAGAGGATGCGTACTGGGGGTACCAAATGCCCGATTGGACCGAAAAGAGGGACTTCCCCAAGCACGGCGACGGTCTCGGTGTTTTCAAATCTATGTTAGATTACATTGAAAAGAAATTCTAGCGCTTCCTAGTCTGTCTAGAAGCTGCAATCACAGTGTTCTGTAGAAGACACGCCCTAGTCATGACTCCCACTCCACCTGTATTTGGAGTAAGAAATTTGCACTTGCCTTTCAGTGAGGCCAAGTCTACATCGAACAGCATCTTTCCCGTTTTTGGATCCTTCCTTACGCCAACCGAAACTACAGTCGAATCTTGTTTGACCATGTCGCCGGTTAGGCGAAATCCCTTATCGCCAAACATTTCTGGCGGCCTCCCACTCGCCGTTACTATAATATCGGCAGATTTTAGTTTCCCCGCCAGATCTCGGGTCTTCGTATGACAGCAAGTCACCGTCGCATTGAGATCCTGCAGCAGCTTTCGCAGCGGCTCTCCGACCAAGATTCCTCGCCCCACGATGACTACCTCTGCTCCCTCGAATGGTACGCCATAATATTTGCAAAGTAGAGTAGCGCCCTTGGGCGTGCAAGGCAGCAGGGAAGCATCAAGGTCGTACTCAGACCTGATCAATTTCCCCAAGTTGTAAGGCGTGAGCCCATCGACGTCCTTATCCGGACTCAAAGTGGAGAACAGCAATTCTTCAGACACCTTTCCATCGAACGGCATCTGAGGAATAACAGCGTGCACGTAAGGATCTGCGTTGAGTTCTCGAACCGTTTCAATTATGTCTGAAGAAGAAAATTCATCTGAGCTCAGGTCCCTAACTTCAGATAGTATTCCCACCTCGGCGCAATCATTTTTCTTTAAATCAACGTAAGTTCTGGAAACGGGGTCTTTTCCTATCAGGAGAGCGACAAGTTTTGGAGTCACTCCTTCGACCTTTAGCTTCATGACTTCCTTAGAGACAGTCTGCTTGACGGAAACCGCAAGCTGTGAAGCAGACATCATAGTCGTTTCCAATGGTCTCCGCCTCGAGGCAGTTTAGATCAGACAGGAAGCTTTCCTTCGATCAAATCGACGTATTTTCTTTGTCTAAAATCCCAGTCGACATCCCAGTTCTTGCTATAGCGGTCGACGTAGCATGATTTGCCGCTTGCGTCAATACGCACCCTTTCGTCCATGACAAGCTGGATCGCTTCCGGGTACGCAATATGCTCCAGTTCCAGGATCCTTTTTTCAAGACTTTCTGGAGAGTCAACTGGCTGAATCACAGTCTTTTTCTTCAGGATAACTGGCCCAAGATCGATGTCATTTGTAACATAGTGCACAGCACAACCAGAAAATCCTGCTGCACTCTTCAAAACTTCTTCGTGAACGCGAAGTCCGACCATTCCTTTGCCTCCAAATCTAGTCAGGTCGTACGCGGGATGAATATTGAGGATCTTGAAGGTGAAAGTGTCAACGAGCTTCCTGCTCAAAATCTGATCGAAACCCGCGAGTACAATCAAGCTAGCGCCGATCTCCCGTGCTACTCGAAGACATTCTTGATCAAACTGGGTTCGAGCAGCTTCCCTCTCAGCTTGATTCGAAAAGTTTCTTCCTGACGTTCCCTGAATCATTAATGCCTTAACTCCTGCTTCTCGAGCCCGTTGCATAACCGGTGCGGATTCATGGT
>JABDCJ010000107.1 GCA_013288145.1 Nitrososphaerota archaeon
AATCACCCATTAATCCTGATGGAAAACAAAGAGTTCGTTGAAATTCATATTCCGAAGAATATCGCTGATCTGATTCTAAAGCATCTCCCTGACTACAATTTGAAAAATATTGACGACTATGCAGCAAAGGTTCTTGCTGAATTCTTGGATTCGCTTGAAGAGTCAGACGAAATGGCTTGAAAATCGAGTGTGGAGAGAATCAGATTCTCAAGCGGTTTTCCTGTTTGAGTGAGACCCAAGGCTGAATAGTTTCGGGAAATATGAGTTCTGTGGTCGGGCCGGCGAGTCTGGAGATATTAGGATCCTAAATGATGGGATCGATTATGATTTCATGATAATTATGAAACAATTTAAGCTCCGGATTCTTAATCGACTGGCGATATAATGGCAGACTACTATACTTGGAGTTGGTCGCAACTAAATTCTGCGATCTCACTTTGAGCCTTAGAAAATTCGGGGCATCCTCATCCCCCGGTTTTCTTGCGGCCTAAAAAATACTACCGAAAAATTATCTGAGATTGCATGGAAATTCCAATAATCGATCAATCAAAATTTTTCAACATCAAAGGAGTTGTGAAATAATCTTAAAGCGAAAAACGTTCTCTAAAACGGACATCCATTGATGTCAGAAAACAAAGCGAAAAAAATCGCTGTTGTGAAAGAGAATCAAAAACTCCGGCTGGCAATCCGAAGAGCAATCATGGAACTAGGATTTCCTTCGCCGACACTTTTTCCAAATGGAACCTCGCTAATTAGGTGGATGGCTAAGGGAGAGGATTTCGATGTTATTTTGATGGACTATGATTTGCCAGAGATGGATGGAATTGAAGCTGCGAGAATGATCAGGAAACGGAGATTTGGGATAAAAATTGTCGTGATATCAGAATTTGACCTGGTCAGACAAAGAGCGTGGGCGAATGGGTTCCATTTTCTGAAGAGACCTTTCATAAAAGCGGGTCTAGCTGAAGTTCTCAATAGCTGTTTTGAAGAGTTGGAATCTGTCAATGATTCCATTCCAGTCTGAACCGGGATTCTTGAAGAAAGATACTCCAGTTCAGAATGAAATAATTCTTTACCTAATGTAACAACTCTTGTAACAAAGTGTATAGTGACAGCTTACTATTGCAAGTTATGCCAACTGTGTTTTGATTCGAAATTAGAGGTCGTCTTCCGGTACGATTTTCTTTCGGCATCTGGCCGATGAAATTTCCATCGCACTAAACGATGTGTAACACAAAGACTTCGAATTTGGAGCAATCTAATTCTGAAAGATTTTCCCTGAAAGAATATCTCCTAGTTCTTCTGCTACTCTGCCCATGAAACCACAAGAGAAGGAGACCAATATCGGAGAGTATGTTATCATTCCGAAAGAATGGTTGACCCAAGTAGAACCTCTGAAGGTAAGGGATACTTCCAAGAAATCCAATCCCTTACGCCAAAGTCGGGCATACTAAGGCGTCCAAAGTTCGACTTGCTATGTATTGCGAAAGGTTAGGCACGAGCGTGGTTTTGTCATGGTGATATATCTGGGAATCGATGACTGGTTGGAAATAGAAAGAACGACTGAAAATAAAAATGCAATTGAGAATCTGGAGAGATCTGCGATTTTGGACGGTCCTTTTGAGGGTGCTCCCGAGGACAACAGTAAACTGACTGAGCAGGTTAGCACAAGGAAAAGAGGGTTAGGATCGGCATCTGCTGAAACTAGAGAGCGGGTTGCAAGAGCCGGTGGAACAGCTTTCCACCAAAAACGTGGGCTTCAAGCTTCTGATTCTTTTACACGCAGATCGGTTGCAAGACGAGGTGGACTAGGTAAGGCAAAGCAGCGTCGAAGAACAGTGCAAGAGAAAGCTGTGGATATTGAAGACAATCAAGCATTCGACGATTTTTACAAGTCTGTGTCGTGGTAGCGAACCACTTCAATTGCGTCGCTTGCATGCTGTCTTTCTCAGACCCTTAGGGCCATAGAAATTTGGTTGAACATTCATCAGAACCTACTGTTTGAGGAGATCATGAGGGGAGTTAACCCCTCGCTGTCGTGGGTGTTTGCCGTCTCTCATTACTAATGGGATGAAAATTCGTTGCCGATGGAATTCTCTCCTTGGCCCACCTACCATTTCTCGTACTTGGTCGACGGGTTCGAGAAAACTGTGGCCTTTACTTTTCCATTCCGTGAGAAATCGAAAGGTGATGCTCGAAGCTTCTGATCTCGTGGACGTTGAAGGCTTCGATTCGATTTTTGGCAACAAGACACATTGGGCACGGCATCGCCAAGTTCTCGATGTGCATGTTGGAGAATATTTTCGCCTTTGCCGTACCAGTTCCCAGAGATCTAAAAATCGAGTCCGCTGCGTCTATGCCGATTCCGTTTTTTGCCTTTTTCATGTTTTTTCTGATTATGCCCTATTGCGTCTTTCTTTAATATCGTGTGTGGACTCGGAAACGATAAAACTATTCGAGCAAAATCTTCATTCAACCATACACGAAAATCATAGATCGTGAATCTGTAAGAGTTTCTAGGCAAAAATTTCAGGATAGGGAATACTCGTCCCTTCGAAGAATACTCCTGAGTTCTGGACTTTCATCCACCCACTTTTTGTACCTCTTGAACAATTCTCTGAGTTCCTGTTGCTCTTCAGGTGTTAGATCGGTGGGCACGGCAACAACATTGAAAGCGCTCCCGATTATTGCAGTTGTGATCGACGGCTTCGGACCCCAGCTACGTACAGATGAATACCTGTTCGGATTCCGAAGTACTAAGTGTCGAAGAGAACAAGAATCACAATGCAGACGATTTCTGTGCAAAAGAGAATTAATCAAGCCCCTCTCGCCGAACGAAAGTCGTACTTGAAGACCATTTTTAGCTTCGAGTCGAAGTAGAGTTTGCAGTGCTTACAATAGTAGGCAGAAGAGCGACGTTTAGAAATAGTGAGGTCTTTACCACATTTTGGACAAGAGATGGCAGTCGATAATTTGGGCGGGATTTTAGGCCCTCCTATGAAGGGAGCAGAGATGCAGAGAGATATAGACTTTGGCCCGAATTTACACCGAGATGCAAGAGAACGATCTCACAGTCAGTAATGAATAGTCGAATGGATTAACCGTAGAGGATTAAGCTCCTTTTGTTATGATTCTTTCAGAAAGCTTTTGAATAACGGGAGGGCCTTCTATGGGGTCAAGAGGGAAATTTCTTGTGCCCAGCAGCAAGGTCAACCATTCAAACAAACCCAAATACTTTGCGCGAAGGAAACAGCTGGACGGAAAGACAAAAAGATTTTGTTGATGGTCAATGGATCTGGCTAGATTGCTTGTAGCTTTACATGATCTTTAGGAGTCT
>JABDCJ010000108.1 GCA_013288145.1 Nitrososphaerota archaeon
CTGGCAGGGCTCGTTTTGTATAGATTAGGGGGCCCATTTTTGGCTTTCTTCTTCCCTAATTCTGTTCATAACAAAGAATCACTTTTAATCACCTCGGTCTGACGTTACCGCGTGAAGATACCTTCCGAAGGTTTAACTCGTACCGCCGTTTTTGCAAAATTAGAGCAATTCAAGAAACGCTCCCATATGGACGCTGAAGGAAAGAAGAAAGTTTCCTTCGGCGCGTACCGCTGGATGGGTCTGCCGGAAATTAGGGCACTGGTAGAAAACTCTGCCATCGAGTTTCTAGACTCGGTGCCGTCCACTAATTCCGAAACCGGTATGCGAGAGATGCATGGGGAGGTTGTTTCGATGATTGGTTCGTTATGGGGATCGAACGAGGCGACCGGATTTATGACGAGTGGAGGTACGGAGTCTAATATCATAGCAATGTACGTAGCCAAGTCTATGGCAGCGAGCGGGAAGTCGATGAGCCGAGGAAGTGTAGTTATTCCGAGCACGGCACTCACGTACTTTCGGAAAGCATGTACACTGCTCGATTTAGAACCCATCTCTGTTCCGGTAAAAGAGGATGGCTTTACCGCAGATCCGGAGAAAATGCGGGAGGCGGTGAGAAAGGATACGATTGCAGTAGTAGCTACGTGCGGAATTAACCCGTGGGGAGGTATCGACCCCATAGAGGAAATAGGGAAATTAGCCGTTGAGAAATCGCTCTATTTCCACGTTGACGCCGCTTACGGAGGGATGTTATGCCCCTTCTTGAAGGACGCAGGATATGAGATACCCGAGTTCGGTTTCGAAGTAAAAGGCGTTTCTTCAGTCTCAGCAGATCCTCACAAAACCGGATTCTCAATCTGTCCCGCAGGCATCTTACTTTTTCGAGAAAGTGATATGACGAAAGTGGCGAAATGGGAATACAAGACCGAATCTTACGCTTCTCTGGGAGAGGGGCTGCTAGGAACCAGGCCGGGTTACCCTGTCGCGGTCACGTGGGCGCTTCTAAACTATTTGGGCCGGAAAGGATACACCACCCTAGCAAGAAAGTGCATGCAGATAACCGAGGACTTTATGCGAGATTTGAGAAACATACCGGGTCTTACAACCTCCTCGATGCCAAAAATAAACATCGCACATGCTTCGTCAAGTGTTGTCAATATGGAAAAAGTGCACAAAAGAATGGTTGAAGATGGCTGGTATGTTTACTATCATGCCGGCAAACCACGAGGCCGGGATGACGTCATCTGGATGTGTATGTATCCGTACCAGGAGTCGACCAATCCTGGTCTTTTGAAGGAACTAGACAAAATAATGTCCGATTTTACAAAAACCGGGGCGAAAACTGAATCAAGGGAAGTAAGTGCCGCACCTGTCGGTACAAAAAGAAGGAAATAATACCCAGTTATGCTCTATCATTTTGGGTTTGAGTGAAAAAATCCTTTGTCACGAATCATTTACTTGAGCGAAGCAGAAACTAAGCAGCTTCTTGGAATGAAAGAATTCTTGGATTATGTTGAGAAAGCCTACCTTCTATACGGGCAATACCAGGCTGGAAAAATTTCCGGAACTTTTTCCCCCATGGTTTCATTCCCCGCGACAGTTGAACATAGCGATATTGATTATAGAGCTGGTAGCATAGGTTCCATACCCACGATCTGCTCAACGATGGGGTTCGGATTTTGGGACAACCCATCGAAGTTTGGGCTACCTAGTCTTTGGTCAATCGCTGCCCTGAATAGCACTGAAAATGGGATGCCACTTTGCTTAATTCACGGATACTACCTCTCGGTCGCAAGGACTGGCGCTTCCTCCGCGGTGAGTTCGAAGTACCTTGCAAAGAAAAACCCCAAAACCCTCGGAATCATAGGCAGCGGCATCTTGGCGAAGTACATGTTGAAAGCTCACCTTGAGCAATTCAATAATCTGGAAGAAGCTCTTGTTTGGAGCCGCTCGAAAGAGCGTAGAGAAAAATTCGCAAGTGAAATGAGCATGGAGAACCCGAATCTCAAAATCAGGGCTGTATCCAATCCTGATGAGGCCGTTTCAGAAATCGATATTGTGTGTACTTGTACTCCCTCCCGCGAACCAATAGTCAAAGATGAATGGGTGCGAGACGGTACCCACATCAACGCCTTTGGCGCTGACGCAAAGGGAAAGCAGGAGCTCGATCCGTCCATCCTCAAACGATCAAAGATCGTGGTGGACAGCATCGATCAGTGCATCGTTGGCGGCGAAATCAATGTTCCTTTATCTCAGGGATTATTGAAGACCAGCGACGTGTACGCACAGATAGGCGAAATAGTCAATGGCTGGAAAAAGGGGAGACTGAATGATAGTGAGATTACTGTAATGGATTCGACAGGTTTGAGCGCGGTAGACGCTGTCTGCTACTATGGCGCTTACGAAAAAGCTCTGTCAAGAAAAATAGGCGTAACGCTAGAATTGTAGATATTGAAGTATCCGAATTACGTGCCGAGCGATGATTGGACTATATCGGAGTCCACTATCAATTGCGTTTGGAAAAGTTGTTTCTGAGAAGTAACATTCGCATCCCAGAATTTCCATCCAATCTTTCGCCCTCAATTAACCCCGAAGGCTTGCGAGGGCCAGCGAATTAGTGATGCAGGCATTGCAAGGACGTTACGGGGTTGTCTTTACATCAGATTACGTAATCGACGAAGCAATTACTACTGCGCTCGCCCGCACTCATGACTTCCACATAGCTTTCAATACCGGATCTTATGTGATAGATTCTCCGAGGATTCAGAAAATCTTTACAGGGCCTGAGGAGTTCAACTCGGGTTGGAAGAGGTTTCAAAACTGAAAGACAGAGCGATGAGCTTCACCGATTGTATTTCGCTAGCCCACATTGATAGACGAAAAATTGAGAGGGTAATGAGTTTCGATTCTGAGTTCGATGGCCTCGTCACTAGAATTTCCTGAATCAGGTGCCTTT
>JABDCJ010000109.1 GCA_013288145.1 Nitrososphaerota archaeon
GAGGCTCGGATCATTCCGAGAGTTAGAACTTTACTCCCCAAATCCTTCTTTACCTGTCCAGGAAGACTTTTTTTGTCTGAGGTTTTTGTAGGGACTATTCTGAAATTCTTTCCGAGAGGGATTTTCGAAATCAGCCCTCTTTCCTGAAGTGACGAAAGGACTTCAGAAACGCGGCTCTTGGAGAATCCGCTCTGTCTCACAAGATCTGATTGGTAAGTTTCTTCGCCGTTTAGCGTCCCGAGAATTTCAAGGATGATCCGCTCGACCTCTCCCATTGTGTCCCCGACCAAAAATTCAAAACATGTGGGGATACAATAAATATGTAACACTTCCGAACATATGTTCGGGTTCGCTTATTTTTGCCAGAAAACCCTAATCGAAACGAGCCAGAGCGAGTTTTCATCCGGCAGGCAACAGGACTGATCAAAAATGTCTCCCTTCTCGATTCAATCGCGATTAACATCAGTTACATGTCGATCGGCGCAGCCCTAGCACTGATTGGATTCACTATGGTGCTTCTGCCCACTGTGGACGGCGTTAACTTAGTTTACGGTTCTGCCATCGCTGCAATCTTAGCCCTCCCACAGATGGTTGTCTATACAATAATGCAGAGGCACGTCTCAAGAACCGGAGGAGATTATGTCTGGATGTCGCGCTCGCTCGGCGGCTTTGCGGGTAGCACGCTTACTTTCATGGGCATGACATTGGAAACAATGCCGTATCTCGCGTTGATAGCGCTCTCCGTCGTGTTTGCGATTGGTTCAGTCGGCGTGAATCTTGGCTACTCAGGCGTCACCAACCTATCGATCGGCGGTGCTGAACCAGTTCTCCAATTTGTAATAGCCTCTTTGGTTTTTGCGTTTCTCGTCCTGCTTAACATTTTCAAGCCACGAGCCGGGTTCCGTATCATATCTGTTTTCTGGGCGATAGGAATTCTTGCTATTGTAGTCTCTGTTGCCTCGCTGTTATTTGCCGGTAGAGAAGGAGTCGTGAATTATGTCAACGGACTCAACATTGCTAACACCACGTACACCAGTGTCGCCGCTTCGTATACGGGTACTTCCACATTTAATTTCGCAAATACCCTTCTAATAATGCCTTTTTTTGCACTGTTCAGCTATCCCTGGTTCAATGCGGCTCCCTCTGTTGGATCTGAATTAAGGGGAGGAACCACGATCAGATGGACTACTCCGATCTCGCTTTTGGTTGCATTCATACTCTTGACCGTTCCGTTTGCGGCAATGTACTATGTCGGAGGATTTGCATTTACAAACGCAGCACTTTCTAACCCCAAGCTGGTGTACGACAACTCTTTCAACTTCTGGACTCTTGCCATGGGAGTTTCCAGCAGTTTTGTCGTTAAATTCGTGATAGGGCTAGGGTGGATCCTGTTTACGGTTGCGGTCCTCGCGTTCGGAATAATCACAATTTCCCGTTATCTTCTCGCACAGGCTTTCGACCGCTTCCTGCCTGAGAGGCTAGCCTACGTCAGCCCGAAGTACGGCTCTCCCGTAATTGCTCATGTAATCGATCTTGTGATAACTATTGTCCTCATTGGTCTTGCCTCGTTCCTTTATGGAACACTATACTCACTATACGGCGTGCTGGTTGCGGCGATGATCTACTTTGCCTTTGTCGGACTCGCGGCAATAGTGTATGCATGGAAGCAGCTCAGTAGAGGCGGCAATGAGAAAATCGTTCTTGCAATTGCCGGCCTGCTCCAGATTCTCGTTTTCTCGTACTTAACATACGAGTTCATCGCATATGGAGGCGTGTGGGGCGGGAACGCCTTGGCTTACGGATACGTAGTCGCCTCATTCGTCGCAGGGGTAGTGATCTTCTTTGTTTCCAGATCGCGCCAAAAAGCAAGAGGAATTGATATCTCGTACGCTTTCCGTGAAATACCGCCGGAATAGAATCGATTTCTGTCTGGGACAGTTTCAACAGTTCAAACTTTTAGGGCGTCGAATCTCGCAAATATTTTCTTTACAGTCGAATCTGGGTAACCGTGTTGCAAAAGACCCTGTTCGATGATCCGCCTGTAATCTCTAGGCGGTTCGTGCTCCTTCTCTACATTTTTCCAGATGAAAACCTTAGCATGCGAGATTTCGTTTCCATCTTCGAGTTCCACTCCAACATCTGAGGGAGGCACTCCTTCGAAGAGCTCTAACCGACTTAGCTGGTCCGGCGAAATACGGTAGACTATACCTGGAACCGTATCTTCAAAGTTCTCAGATCTCAAAAGATTCGCAATATACCCATTTCTTCGTTTGGAATACACGTTGAATACAAGTCTATAATTTCTCACGAGAGCGCGTTTTGAAAGCTGCCACTGTCCAATTCTCAATTTTATCTGGTCTACGTTCAGACTTGAGCCGTAGGCGAAATACCATACTTTGCCTTGACTACTGGACAACAGGGAAGGTCCGAACTGGCTACTCTATTAAGAATGTTCCCAAAAACCTCAGAAAATCTCTGTTGTACACGAGCAGAACTGAATCCTAGGCCATAGATCCCAGCGCTACTTTACCGGAATCAGGGGACATTGAAACTTCTATCGCCCTCGTCGCATCTTCTACATCAAATCTATGTGTGACCAATTTCTCAAAGTGGATCATGTTTCGGTACGAATCCATCATTCTTAGCACGCGACCGTATGCTTGGTGAGGCATTCCAGAAACTCCTATAATTCTCGCGTTCTTCGCGAGAATCTGACGGGAGGGAGAAATCCTCGTATCTGCCCCCTCGGAATATGCTCCTTCGACTATGTAAGTTCCACCGATTCTTAGCATGTCTAGCCCCTCGGAAATAACTGCCGGGTCTCCAACACACTCAACCACCAGATTGGGACCGATGTTGTCGGTGAGTTCATTGATGCGAGAGAGTCTCTCTTCCTGTTTTGAATATTCATTCAGGCTGATCGTTTCGGCCGAGGAGAGCTCTCTAG
>JABDCJ010000110.1 GCA_013288145.1 Nitrososphaerota archaeon
ACCGCCGGCAGGTTGCCCGAGGAAGCCGCTGTCCAGAATGACGAGAGGTCATACTGGTGATTTGCCTGATCTGTGTAGCCAATCATCGAGGGCGAGCTTGGTGGAAGGTGGTGAGGGTTTGATGTAGAGGCAAAATACTGGAACGGCTCGTGGTGAGCGCTGTAATCAGCCTCGGTGGTCCCGTTAACATTGACGTGTGATGAATGGCAAACCGCAGGGGAACCAGTAACCGAGTTGTAAGGTGTAGTGGGTGTAAAGCCGCCCTGGAACCAGCCCCAAGTTAAGTTGGCGTTGTTGAGCAAGTTTCCAACATTCTGCGGCGCTCCCGTTCCATTTGTAGGTGTGAATGCTATCGTCGTTCCAGTTGAGCAGTCGTCGAATGTCGGATCAGCGTCTCCGATTACCTGACCGTTGACCAGGAGTCCAGCCACGTTGTTCGTGGTTCCGTTTGAAGTAGTTGCAATCATCGGGCCTCCCAGACCTGAGACCAGGTTAAGCGCTCCGGGAGTGGATGGTCCGAAAGTTGTTCCAAAGAAATTGTCGTTCATTGCATAGTTCGTAGCATAGTTCCAGAGACCGGTCACCGTGTTTCCGTCATAATAATCCATCACAATGCCGCCACTGCAGCTTGTATTGGCTGGAAACTGGTTCATCAGACCCATGTTGAAAGCAGCCTGCTCTGCCGTGTAATCGTGATTATTGTCGCAAGTAACTGGTTGAGTGCGATCGAGCCTCGCTGGGTTGTCACTCTGATTTCCGGTTACCAGCTCGTTGGGATTGCTTGTGAGTAGCGGACCGGAAAGTCCGTTGACTGTTGGCGTTCCCGTCGGTGCATTAAACTGGGGTTGATTAGGTGGATTTGTTGCGTTGGGATATGTGCCAAAGTAATGATCATATGAGACGTTCTCCTGGAAAATTACAACCACGTGCTGTATCGGGGTTGCAGTGCTGGAGACTTGAGTACTTGTGGCGAAAATCGTTGAGAAATTTGCTGTGAGCAAGACGGCCAAAAGAAAGATCGGTATAGCGATTGATAACTTCGTCCTTGTCTTCATGTTTCCGTCGAGACGAGAAACAAACTATTTTTTTCTTTTCACAATAGTCTCTATCGTTATCTAAGCTTATAGTGAATTGCCCTAACAATCTTCTATTTCTTTCTGCTAGAAGAATTTTATTCGAAATACTCGCAACTCCTGATCGCCCTAAACTTTATTCTCTCTTTCTATAGATTACAATAGTTTCAGTGTAGAGCGTTAACCCGAAAAACCACGAAACACCCCAGTCTGATCTTTTGGACTTGATCTGTCTAAATCTTTTGACACGGTCCTTCGAGAAAGAGAAGGGAAGAATTTCGGCTCTGGGTCTGGATAGACATACTCCAAAATCCTAATCTCAATTCGTGTTTCAAACTCGTAATTTCTTTTTACTTGCATTACAAACGTTGGTCACAAGAACCCAAGGAAGATTGAACCGGCACGGTAGAAACAATTCCCGAGAAGAAAACCTCACAGATTGCTGATGTAGAAGAAATTCCTCCGACCCCCTCAAAGAAAGTCAGACAGAATCTGAAGGTCATTGGCAGGACGATGATCTGCTTTGTCTGCTTCTCACAAGAGCCCGTGCCAAAGGAGGAAGCTGCTGCATTCTACTGTGCGTGTGGTTCGCTCTTGTGCACTTTCCACATGATCAGCCACAAATGCCTCGTCATATCCAGAATGGAATACGACGACGAGCTGATCGCCAGCCTCGCCTGATTATACTTACTCAGTGCTTTTCAAGAGCTCTTTCACTTTCTGCTTTCCCTCAGCAGAAAGCTTGTAAGTGGCTTCCTTGCCCTCGCCCTTTTTTACAAAGAGTTTCTTTTCTCTGTACAGCCGGTTGTTGAAATTTCCTCCCTGTTTGGGCGACCAGGACTTTGCGATTGTCATTCCGGCATCAGCGGAAGCTGAAAGGAAATCATCGATCTTCATCCATTCTCGGTCCGACATTGACCAAAGGATCGGGATCTTGTCAGGATCGCCTAAACTGCTGATGTAGTTTACAATATTTTCTGCAATGGAAATTTTGGCGATTGTTTGTTCCTCTTCTTGCTTTGCTTCGACTCGCACCATTGTGTTTGAACTAGATTCAGAAGACCCCTCACCTGAAATTAGCCTGCTCAAAATTACTTGAAACGCTGCTGTTTTGAATGGTTCTTCTTCATCATCGACCAAGTTCTTTGCTTCCTCGATGAATTCATGGATCTGTGATTTGGTAAGTTGTGGCACTTAGCTTTATCTCACACTTGAGATCTCTATCCCTCAAAAGCGGTTTCTAAAAAGGTTCTGACGATTTGTGCTCAATCTCTTCCAAAGCTCTCAGTTTCCCGCTACTCTCGCTTGATTGCACGTTCCACGATCTTCCTAAAATTTGAAAGAAGTCTTCAACACCGCCCATTTGATTGATTATATGATCACCTAAAATCCTGAATCAGCTTCAAGGTTTATGGATCTGTATTCTAAACCAAGACTGAAGGCTGCATATGAAATAAAATCAATTTTTTTGAAGAATGGCATACTCGATCTCACGTGTACGAGGAAATCATTCTTCTCGCGTTCATCGCAGTCCTTAATCTAACATTCGCGGTTTGGAACGCGAGAAAAGCTAGAGATTTTGTGGAATCTGATGGTAGATTCATATCAAAATTACCAAAATATCTCGCTTTGATTTTGAGTGCAGTAGCCGCTCATTCTATTGCGACCGTGATGCTGGTTGCGGCTACTTTAACTGGCTTTTTGCAGGACTCTCAGATTGAAAATCTGATTCTAAACGCCAATGTTGTTGTGTTTGGAACGATGGTTTGGTCGTCGGGTATTTTTCTGGTCGGTTATTTGTTGTCCTCTCGGCGGAAGCTGGGTGGAGTCGTTCTTTGGAATACTCTTGCCGTTGCCTGGAATTCGTACTT
>JABDCJ010000111.1 GCA_013288145.1 Nitrososphaerota archaeon
GCCGAGGATAAAATTCACTCTCGCCCCGAGAGCCACATGGAAAACATGCGTATCTGCTGTTCCTGGTTCCTCCGGTAAGCAGGTGAAAAAGCCAACTTGTTCTAGCTCGATTTTGGTATCTCCCTTCGGCAGGTTCGAGCGCAAGAGCTCAAGATATCTGAGACAGCGCGCCGAGAGAAAACTGCTGGAAGCTTTGACTCTTCCGGAGATTCAGACCGATAATTCTGGCCTTCGCGTAGCCTACTATCAGGCGATCTATGATCTGAGTTCCCTGCAGCTCGAAATCCTCCCAAAGAAATACGTTCTCGCCGCCGGACTTCCGTGGTTCTTGACTCTATTCGGAAGGGATTCCGCAATTTCAGCGATGCAGACAAAGATCCTTGGAACCGAGATTCTGACTGCTACAGTCGAAACGCTCGCTTCCTTGCAGGCCACAAAGGTTGATCAATTCCGCGAGGCCGAGCCGGGCAAGATACCGCATGAGGTTCGCCAGGGTGAGCTCTCAGTTTTTGAGGAAGTACCCCACTCGCGTTACTACGGAAGTGTTGACTCTACACCGCTTTTCGTAATGCTACTCTGGGAAGCGTACAACTGGACAGGCGATCTGAAATTCTTGCGACGTTACATCGACTCGGGCGAAAAGGCGATCAGCTGGATCGACAATTATGGCGATCTTGACGGAGACGGCTTTGTAGAATACCGCGGTACCACGAAAAACGGGTTGCGAAACCAGGGCTGGAAGGATTCTGAAGATTCGATTTCATTTGAAAAAACGGAGAACTGGCGCAGCCTCCGATTGCCCTGTCAGAAGTCCAGGGCTACGTCTATTCAGCAAAGCAGATGATGGCAGACCTCTACCGGGTTCTCGGGGAAGACTCGAAGGCAGAGAAGCTTGAGAGTGAAGCAGGGAAACTAAGGCAGAGATTCAACGAAGCCTTCTGGATGCCGCAGAAAAAGTTCTTTGCTATTGCACTGGACGGAAGGAAAAATCGCGTTGATTCGATCTCCTCCAATCCAGGTCACTGCCTATGGACCGGTATCATAGACAGAGCTAAAGCCCCGATGGTTGCAAAGAGGCTGCTAAGCGACGACATGTTCAGCGGTTGGGGCGTGCGAACTCTTTCCTCTCAAATGGGACTTTACGACCCGCTCTCGTACCACAATGGAAGCGTCTGGCCACATGATAATTCGATAATTTGCGTTGGGCTTTCAAGATACGGATATCTAAAGGAAGCATATGAAATCTCGACTTCTCTTATCGACGCGGCGAGCTCCTTTCCCGATAACCGACTGCCAGAGTTGTTTGCAGGATTTGCAAGACGCGAGCATTCAAAACCAATCCCGTATCCGGCGGCAAACTCTCCACAGGCATGGGCAAGCGGAGCGCTGATCTACTGCGTGGAATCTCTACTCGGCCTTGTCGTATCGCGCGAGGGATTGATGCAAAAAGCAAGACTTGAGGGAGTGCCGCTAACAATGTCCGGTGTAGATTTCAGAGGAGTAAGGCACATGCTTTGAAAGAAAGAATTACGTTAATGATATCAAGACCTGATAGTAATGTAATTCGATACCAATTAATCGATTGGTTAAATTACGGGAATCCGGACAAGAGATAGAGTTGTGAGAAAGATTGCCAGAACCCAAGCCGTGCAAGAGCTTCGCTTCGATAGACTGTCGAGATCCGAATGAAGTTAGAGCGATCCTGGAATCTCACGACTGGCAATCGATGAGTTCGGACAAAACTCCGGTTGGGATGATTTCGAGGTTTAGCTGCTCACGTTGCCGCGATGAATATGTTGTCATGCTAACTTCGCCTCGAGCGATGGATACAATTGAGAGTTTCGATTCGCAGCTCGAAGTAACTTCAGAGAACGTCGTAATCTCTTGAAGCCCAGTGCTATACGCAAAATCAGTAGCGGCTGGCGCTCAGCTGGGAATCAGCCTCGAATTCTTTCTGTCTGATCCTTCGCAGAAATCCGTCAAAGCTTTGTAGGTTACTCTCGAGGGATTTCTTTCCAGCCGCGGTCAGCTCGTAGCTTATACCCGAGCTGCGCGATGCAAAACCGCCACGAACTTTCGAGCTTCGAATGATTCCCTCTTTCTCTAACGACCTTAATTTGGGATAGAGCGTTCCATAACTTGCTTTCAATCGAAACTGGCTGACCAGCCGCTTCTTCAGCACATAACCCGTCATGGGAACTGATTCTAGCATAGACAGGATGACTAGATCAAGAAAAGCAAACCCCTTGATCGACGTCACTGTGTCTCCAGGGATTGGGGTGATGTTTTGAGGTTGAGATCCACTGACAGCCTCACGCTGCATCATTTCATTGCCGCTCAATTATCTTACCCTGTTTCATTGGGAAGAGTTCGTGGTCTTCAGAGTGCTATTATGGGTATTTGGCCTCTCGCAGAAAATGAGGAGTTCTGAACTTTATCATCAAACAGGTTTGAAGCAAATTCAGGAATCATTCAAACTCATTTACTTTTTAGAAATGGAACCAGTCTATGACATATCTTACTAATGAAACGGCCTCTCCTCTGGTAGTTGTAATGGGAGTTTCTCTTTGCGTAAAACAGATTGACGCAACTCCTTGATGACCATGTTTTTCACTTTGGCGATGGTGAACCAGGCACTTGCGACGAGAATGACGAAGTAAGCTATGGTCACTAACGAGTTGCTGGGCGTCAAACTAAGCCAGAGAACAAGTGAGTTTCCTTTGAGAATTTGAGGAATCGCATAAGA
>JABDCJ010000112.1 GCA_013288145.1 Nitrososphaerota archaeon
AATACCAAGGAAACAAAATCTCTTACCGTCACCTGAATGAGCTGTCAAATCAGTTTGCGAATGGTCTAAAATCGATTGGACTGGAAAAGGGATCCAATATTGCGATAATACTTCCGAATATTCCGCAATTTGTTATTTGTTTCTGGGGAGCCGCAAAAGCAGGATTGTCCGTGGTTCCGTGCAATCCGCTGTATCGCGAAAGGGAAATTGAATTCCAACTAAAGGATTCTGACGCGGAGGCAGTTGTGATACTAAACAACATTTACAATCAAAACAATTTCTATGCCAGTTTCGATAAAGCCAGATCCCGCCTAACTAATGTAAAGCATGTTTTTGTGACATCGCTAATCGACTTTTTGCCCCCTATCAAGAAACAGCTTGCCGGACCTGTGAAGAAGATCGAGACCGTAAAGAAGAGCGGCACGATAAATCTAGTGTCATTTCTATCGAGTTATCCTAAGACCGAGCCCGCCCCAGTGCCGATTGTTGCAGAAGAAGATATTGCCGTAATCCAGTACACCGGTGGGACTACTGGAACACCAAAAGGAGCTGTGCTAACTCACTATAATCTTGTTTCAAATGCGTACATGCTTTTGAATTGGGAGCACGGAAAAAATACCGATCGATTACTGGGAGTTACTCCATTTTTCCACATTTACGGACTAATGGTTTGCATGATTTCTCCCACTCTTTCAGGAATGGAAGTTGTCCTACTGCCTTCATTTCACGTAAAGGAAGTGCTCGAGGCAATCTCAAAGCACAAGATTACGACATTCCCTGGCGTTGCAACGATGTACATTGCGCTGATAAATTATCCCGAACTCTCGAAGTATTCCATCAATTCCGTTCAAAGATGCGTCTCCGGGGCAGCTCCTCTTCCAATCGAACTACAGAAAAAGTTCGATCAAATTACGGGTGGTCATCTTGTCGAGGGTTACGGCGTGACCGAAGCAAGTCCGGTAACGCACTGCAACCCACTCGGTGCAGGTGCCATAGTAAAGTCCGGGTCAATCGGGATACCTATTTCGTCGACCGAAGCTAAAATAGTAGATTCTGAAACAGGAATGGTAGACCTACCACAGGGTGAGACGGGCGAACTTGCCGTGAGAGGACCTCAAGTGATGAAAGGCTACTGGAAGAGGCCCGAAGAGACTGCGATCGTACTTCGCGATGGCTGGCTACTTACGGGCGATATAGCTAGAATGGACGAGGATGGCTACTTTTACATCGTAGATCGAAAGAAGGACATGATCAACGCTTCCGGTTTCAAAGTATGGCCAAGGGAGGTTGAAGAAGTTCTCTATTCTCATCCAGCTGTCAAAGAAGCTGCTGTGGTTGGGATAAGAGATGCTTACCGAGGCGAAACAGTGAAGGCATTCATCGTATTGAAGGACAAGGTGCTCAACAATCCCGGTGCCGAAGAAATTCGTGAGTACTGCAAGGAATTGCTTGCACCATACAAGGTACCCAAGGTAATCGAGTTTCGGGACGAGCTACCAAAAACTCTGGTGGGCAAGATTCTGAGAAGGAAGCTGCGGGAGGAAAATCCTCCTTCTGCATCATCGAAGTAAATCTTCCGCGATTTTCGCTTTCAGAACTTCGTTTGGTTCGAGATAGATCTGGGTTGCCCTGGCGTCCCGGAGATACCTCTCCACCGGATAATCTCGAACGAAACCGTAGCCTCCATGAACTCTAATAGAATGTCTCGCGGATTGGACCGCAGCATTCGAGGCCGCAATCTTTGCAGCGCCGCTTTTCCTATCTGCAGATTCAAGAGACAGTGGTTGAGAAGCGACGCTGTACGTCAATGAACGAGCAGAATCAATGCTTACCTCGTCAGACGCGATAAAGTCTTGTACCGCATAGAATCGGCCAATTTTTGTATTAAATTGTGTTCGCTCGTTAGCATATCTGATTTCTTCATCCAGGGAGGCCTGACCTATGCCGAGAGCTTGAGATGAGACTGCTAATCGAGCAGCTATAAGGATAGTATTAATTCCCGTTTTGACTGAATCGGAATCAAAAACGATTGATGAGTCCGAAAGTTTCAGTTCATGAAGAGAGATTTTACTCGTCCCGCTTCCTCTCACCCCCATGAGTTTCTTCGGCTCGCTAACTTCGAACGATTTTCCGGCTGATTGCTTCTCGATACAGAAAATGATCGAGGTTTCATCCCTCGACCGAGCAACTACAAGAAAAAATTCTGCAAGATCCGCATTCATTACGTACTCGGCCGAACCGTCGAGTAAATACCCCCCGTCACCTGCTTTCTTCCATCTAATCGTGGATTTTGGATCTATCGAAAGAGCAGAAAGAGATCCACTGGCGAGTTTCGGAAGAACAGAAGCTCTGAGCGAAACATTTTGAGAAGCTTTAAGCGTTTCACACACGACGCCATGGAAAGATATCCTTGCTCCGACCGTACCTGAGACTCTAGATAGCTCTTCGACGGAAATAAGGAAACTAAGGTAATCCGCACCGGCTCCGCCGAACTCGGCAGGAACAGAAATCCCGTAAAGTCCAAGCTCGGGCAACCTCTTGAAAATAGAGTCGGGTATCATCGAATCTGAATCGATT
>JABDCJ010000113.1 GCA_013288145.1 Nitrososphaerota archaeon
CAGATATTTCGACTCCGGATATTGCGAGGGCGAAAGCCTACACCGCCGTGGCTTTTTCGAAGAACACATGGGATCTAATTGATGAAATGAAGAATAACCCCCTTGATGCCAATGGATTGATGCAGGCTGGCCGTGGCAATGTGATTTTTATCGGTGGCGGAGTACTTGCAAAAAAGACGGAGAAATACTCGGTGCCATAGGCGTTAGCGGGGCAGAAGCCGATCAGGACCATGCTTGTGGCATGGAAGCCGTTTCACAGATGTAAGAAAAAAATTGCGGGAGAAAATTTATCTCCCAACAATTTCGTAAAAAAAAGTTAGCGTATGGCTGACTATTACTTCTGGATCATCGGAGCTGTCTTTATCTGCGACAGGGCTGAGACAAGCTCACGACCGAACGCCGGGAGGTCTTCAGGAGTACGCGAGCTGATCAGGTTTCCATCTCTTACTAGTTCCTGGTCAACGTAATTTGCACCGGCGTTTATGAGATCTGATTTGATTGAATCGACGCAGGTGATCTTCCTTCCCTTCAGCAAGCCTGCCGAGATCAATAGCTGTGGACCGTGACAAATGCTCGCGATCAACTTGTTTTTCTCGTCGGCGTCGCGCAGAAATTGAAGTACTGATTCGTGTCGCCTAAGCTCGTCCGGGGCCATTCCGCCCGGCAGGACTATTGCGTCAAAGTCCTCAGCTCTTGCATCACTAATCGGCATATCTTCCTTCACTTCATAACCGTGCTCGCTCTTGAGCACTTTACCAGACTCGTGCAAACCTAGAACTTTGACCTCAGCGCCAGCTTCACGCAGTCTGATCACTGGGTACCAAACTTCCAAGTCTTCATACATAGAGTCAGTTATTACAGCCACATTCTTTCCGGCTAGACTCATTTGAGACATGACAACCTGAAATGTCCATTCCGCAATATAAGCGAATCTGCACGCGAATTATGGTTCGAATTTCCAATTAAATGTCCAGAAAAGGGAACTTGAAAATTGTGGAGATTTAGGGCAGTTCGAAATTCGGGATCTCGGTACTGTCAATTACCACGTCCAGAACATACGGCCGAGTTGATTCAAGGCCTCTTTTCATTCCATCGAATAGTTCTGAAGGCTTTGTGATCCGCTGCCCGTCCGCGCCGAACGCCTTTGCGACGTCGGCCAGGTTCACGTCTAGTTCGAATTCCGTACTGAATGTCTTGCCGTACCTTTTGATCTGCGCGTTCCTTATCGATGCCAGGGTTTTGTCATTCAACACGACAGAGAGGAATGATACATTTTGTTCAACAGCTGTTGCCAGCTCCTGCGCGTGCATCTGGAATGATGCGTCTCCTGAAACTGCGATCACTTTTGCCTCGGGGCGCGCCAGCTTCGCCGCCATTGCTCCACAGAGTTCGTAACCCATGACAGCATATCCGCCAGAATGAATCCAAGTTCGTGGGCTCAAAATTGGGAGAACTGAAGCTGCCCACATTTTTGCCCTGCCTGCTCCGGCGGCAATCACAACGTCGCGATCGACAAACTTTGCAAGCTCTTTCATCACTCTTTGGGGTTTGATCGGAACTTCATCCGAGCTCTCGATTTTGGCGTAAGCTCTACGCCATTCAGCTCTCGAGTTTGCGATTTCCTTTAACCATCCTGCTTGACGATGTTTCTCTGAGCTGTTCAGCTCGGAAAGGATCTGGGGCAACACATCTCTTACATTTCCCAAAATCGAAACGGATGGGTTGACGTTCTTGCCGAACTCCGTTGCATCAATGTCCACATGAATTATCTTGCAACCGGAAGAAATTTTCCATCCATCCATGGAGACGTCCGTGAACCTGTAGCCAAGTGCGATCAACAAATCCGATTGATCCATGATTTTCCGGGCATAACTCGGAGTGTACTCGCCCACGCGCCCAAATGAAAGCATGTGACTTTCAGGAATTGAGCCCCTCCCGTTATAGCTTGTGGCAACCGGGATCTGGAGTGCTTCAGCAAATTCAATCAATTGACCCGACGCGTTACCAGTTATTACTCCGCCTCCAGCTAGGATGACTGGATTGGTTGCCTTTGAAATGAGTCGAGCTGCCTGTACGATTTCGTTTTTTTCTGAAGGTCCAAAAGTCGTCGGCTCCAGCTTGGTTGCTTCTCTGAATTCTCCCATCAACTCTGCTCCGGAAAGATCAACTGGAATGTCAATGTGTACCGGTCCGGGTCTTCCAGATACCGCTATTCTGTAAGCTCGCTCGAACACCTCAGGAAAAGTATCTGAGCGCTTTATCTGAATTGAGGCCTTGGTTATTCCGCTGAACAGCGCCGTGTGATTTGTCTCCTGCTGGTACCCGCGGCCAAGATTTTTCAGAGAAAGCTGTCCGGTTATCGCGATAAGGGGTGTACTATCGGACATTGCAGTCCCGACCCCGATTGTCATGTTTGCCGCTCCGGGTCCCATCGTCGACATGCATACTCCGACCTTGCCGGTTACCTTCGAATAAGCATCCGCCATGAACGAACCTGCTCCTTC
>JABDCJ010000114.1 GCA_013288145.1 Nitrososphaerota archaeon
GTCTGCTGTAATCAGGTACCATGAGCAACCAGTTGATTTTCGGACCGTATTTTGGCATCTTACTGATTCGTTGACTCAGAGGCCACATCAAATCAACCCACCTTTTCGTAAGATCGTAAGCTTTGGATGGCGGCATCGTTTTGAAAATCCTCGTTGTGAATCCTCGAATCATATATTTTGTATGAAAACGGGTCCGCCGGTAGACGTCCACAACAAGCTCGCCGCCCTGTTTTGGCATCGGTGCTAAAGAGAGGAATGCCTTTCTCACATCTGGAGTATGTTGCAATACTCCAAAGCAGAATACCTTGTTAAAGTACCCAGCTCTGAACGGCATTTCATAGATGTTAGCTTGGGCGATGATCACATTATCTTTACGACCATTCGAAGCGTAATTTGCCTCGACAGCGTTGCTGTAATCAAAAGAGACGACAGTTGCTTTCGTGGACGCAGCCTGCTCGGTGTACCTACCCGATCCAGACCCGGCTTCGAGAATTATCTGGCCTGAGAGGTTATGAGACCATCCAGTCTCATCAAAGAATCTTCTCTCTGAGACTCTTAGACCTGTCTGGCTATCGTATTGAGTTCTCGAGTGCTTTGTCCATTGATACCCAAAGTTGACGGCGTAGTTTTGATTGGGTACAAATCTTGGAATGAACCGGACTATTGGAAAGACTGATGCGCAGTTGGTGCAAACAAGTTTGCCTGATTCAATTCTGTCGCCGGTTCGGATTTCGACGGAATCAAGTCGAAGATCCGAGTGGCACTTGGGGCAAGCAAAGTGCCTGATGGAAGATTCCCTCATTTCATTGCCCCCATTAGAAAAGCAAAAACACGTGATATCGTCAGGTTTTCGAATTCGCAGCAGAGCTTTTTCTTGCCACTTTACGATTCGGAGGACGAGACATTATTCCTTTTATCGCAAGTGTATTCTGGGTGATTCCGTAGCGATTTTTTTTGAACGAATAGATTGGAATCATAGCTGCAAGTTTTCCCATCATAATAACACTCTTTACCCCTAGAACTTCACGATAGCCCATTCCTCCCCGAAAAGCGGACCTTTCAAGGTTCATAGTGTGTTTGCCCTTTACGGGAACTCGAACCCATTTTCCGTATTTAATCCCATGTTGCCCTAATAGATAATCGTCCAGTGCTCGAACCCATTTGTCGGGCTTCCATTTCTTGTAAACGTCCGTTCTGAAGAGCGTATTCCAGCCTCCGTAAGATCTTTCGCCCTTCTTGAGCAATCTCGCGGGGCCAGTATATCCGATTAGTCCCTCTACCGCGATTACATCAGGTGCAATGTAGCGAGAAAGCTGATCAAACCATCCTTTTTCCACTTCGACGTCGTCGTCGAAAATAATCGTCCACTCCGTCGTCGATTTTTGAAATGTCTGATATCTGCAGTAACTCAGAAGAGAGCATGTACTAACATTGAGGGTGTTAACAGGAACACCGCCAACATCCACGTTTCTTCTAGCGGACCTGAGACCGACATCAAGATTTCGGGTGGAGACAAAGACATCGCACTTCATTGGTCAATTCCACTTCGAGAAATAAAATTTCGGACCTTGCCCACGGGAAGTCGAAGACCGTACTGCGCGGCAATCAGGATGAATGCCGCTGCACCAGCGTACTGCTTTCCTGAATTTGTGATAATCCAAAATCTCTGGACGGTCTCGGAATAGTCATAATGCAAGTTTCCACCTCGCTTAAACCTGATCAGACCACATGCGCACATCTCACCTTTCGAAAATGTCATTGGAGTAAAGTCGTGGCGATGATCGGTCATTTGATCATCATCCATCGCGCCGGAAAAAAAGATGCAAAAACAATGATTTACTATCACTTAAAATTCGAAAGAAACTCGAAACAAATGTGATTCGTCGGCCTAATTATTTCACGTTTTCCTTCAAATCGACATTTGGTATTTTTTCTCACGTTTGATTCTAGCGATCTAAGAAATAAGCAAAATTCGAGATATTATTGTTGAATAATTTTTTCAAGGCTTTCATGAGGCTCGGTTAGTTGAATACCGTCGCCATTCTCGAAATACATCTTGTACCACAGCATGAAAACGATTACGGCAAATATCCTTCCAGAATTTCGCCGCGGCTCTTTCAGGATCGACTGCAACATTTCCATATTCAGTACTTTGCCATATTCTCGCATCACCTCGGGATCTAATAGCTGGTTCGTTACTTCTTTCCATTCCTTCTCAACCCACGATTGTACAGGCGCAGTGAATCCATGCTTCCTCCGGTAGGCAATTTCCGCAGGGACGAGTCCCTTTTTCACCACCATTTTCTTGAAGATGTACTTCATTACGTCGCCGTTCCATTTCAAATTCGAAGGGATTGAGGCAACAAATTCTGCAACATACTGGTCCAACAATGGACACCTCGCTTCCAACGATACCGACATGCTCATCCTATCAACCTTGACGAGAATATCTTCTTCGAGATACGAGCGAATTGTCACGTAATCCAATACTTCGATTGGCTC